>NZ_KB897935.1:0-150171 GCF_000377285.1 Thioalkalivibrio sp. ALE25
ACTCGGGGCGCGCTGGCGAGTCAGCGCCAGGCAGTATGCGGACCGAAGGCACCGTAAACACCGGATGCCGAACCAGGACCAGCCACCACGAGTCAGGCGGCGGACCGAAAGCACATAAACGCTGACGACCACGCGGCCCCTGCCAGGATCACCGCGGGTTCGCGCGCTAGCGCTTGACGGTAGAGCGCAGCGCGAGACGCACCAGCGTCTCCACCGAGTCGGCCTGGTCGCGGACCGCCGCAACCATCTTCTCGGCACTGGCCCGCGGATAGCCAAGGGACTCCAGCGCGGCCAGGGCCTCGCCCTCCATCGCGGCCGCCGGCGTGGGCTCGCTGCCCGCCGCCGCCCCGGCGGGCGCGGCGGCAAAGCCCATCTCGGCCAGGCGCTCGCCCAGCTCGAGCACCACCCGTTCGGCGGTGCGCTTGCCAATGCCCGGCACCTTGGCCAGGCCCGTCACGTCGCCACCACTGATCAGGCCCGCCAGCTCGTCGCCGGCGTAGGTCGAGAGCATGGCCAGCGCCAGTTTGGCACCGATACCGTTGACGCGGATCAGACGGCGGAAGAGGTCGCGGTCGCGCTTGTTCAGGAATCCGAAGAGCTGGTGGGCATCCTCGCGCACCACCAGGTGGGTCGCCAGCACGACCGTCTCGCCGGGTTCCGGCAGGGCCGCCAGCGTGGACAGCGGGACATCCACCTCGTAACCAACCCCGCCGGCGTCGATCACCACGCCGTTCACCTCGCGACTGATCAGCCGCCCCTCCAGCCGAGCGATCATGGGCGCCCCCCGATCATCGCAGCAGCCGAGCCCTGCAGGCGCGCCTCGTTCTGCCGGGTGTGGGCGTGGCAGAGCGCGACGGCCAGGGCATCAGCGGCATCGCTGCTGGCCGGTTCGGCCAGGCGTAAAAGTTGCTGCATCATGTGCTGGACCTGCTCCTTGTCCGCGCCACCGACACCGACCACGGCCAGCTTGATCGCGCGCGGGGCGTATTCGTGTACCGGCAGACCGGCCTGGGTGGCGGCGCAGATGGCCGCGCCACGGGCGTGCCCCAGCTTGATCGCGGACTGGGCATTGCGGGCGACGAACACCGACTCGATGGCCAGTACGTCGGGCTTCAGCTCGTCGATCACCTCGACTACGCCGGCGAAGATCTCGCCCAGGCGCTCGGGGAAGGCCTTCGCCTTCGGCCGGATCACGCCGTGGCCGCAGGAACGGCCACGACTGCGATCAAACTCGATGACCGCAAAGCCGGTCACGCGGGAGCCGGGGTCGATCCCGAGGATGCGCACGCCGCTCACGCCGCGGCCGGATCAGTCACCGCTGACTTCTTCGGGGAAGTCGGCGTTGGTATAGACGTTCTGCACGTCGTCCAGATCATCCAGCATGTCCAGCAACTTCAGGACCGACTCGGCGGTCTCCGCATCCAGCGGGGCAAGGGTCTCCGGCCGCCAGGTCACCTCGGCGTTTTCCGGCTCCAGACCGCGCTCGGTCAGCGCGGCGCGCACGTCCTGATAGGTCTCCGGCTCGGTGATCACCTCGATGGCGCCGTCGTCCTCGACCTGGACGTCCTCGGCCCCACCCTCCAGCGCGGCCTCCATCACCACTTCGTCATCCAGGCCCGGGGCGAAACGGATCACGCCCTTGTTCTGGAACAGGTAGGCGACCGAGCCGTCGGTGCCGAGGTTGCCGCCCATCTTGGAGAAGGCGTGCCGGACCTCGGCGACCGTGCGGTTGCGGTTGTCAGTCATGCAGTCGACCAGGATGGCCGCACCGCCAGGCCCATAGCCCTCGTAGCGGATCTCCTCGACGTTGTCGCCATCGGTCTCGCCGGCGCCACGCTTGGCGGCCCGCTCGATGGTGTCGCGGGTCATGTTGGCACCCAGCGCCTTGTCGATCGCCAGGCGCAGGCGCGGGTTGGTCTCCGGGTCCGAGCCGCCCTGGCGGGCGGCCACGGTGATCTCGCGGATCAGCTTGGTGAAGAGTTTGCCGCGCTTGGCGTCCTGGGCGTTCTTGCGATGCTGGATATTCGCCCACTTGCTGTGGCCTGCCATTCGGTCACGACTCCTTGAGTTGGGTTCGGTTATGCCGACCCGGCATGCCGCCGGGCACCGGAATGCGCACAGTCTAATCGCTGGGGCCGCGCTAATCACGAATGCGGGCGGCATGCCCCTGCCGTGGTCCCTTCGTCATTGCGAGGCCGCGCAGGGGCGGTGAACGGCCGCAGGCCGGCTCGAAGGGCGCGCGCAGCGAGTAACCTCCGGACCGAACCCCCGACGCCCGCCCGGGCCAGCGCCGGGGCCAGCCACGGAGATCGCCACGGCGCTCCGCGCCTCGCGATGACCGCGGTGGTCGGGCTTGACGGGCCCGTCCGGCGTCAGGGCAGAAACTCGCCCGCCTCCAGGAAGTGCAGGGTCTCGCGCGCCACGACGGTGTCGAACAGCATGCCCATATGCGTCACCGGCAGGGTCAGGTGACGAGAGACGTCGGGGCCCCGCGTCTCGTCCACCGCGACCAGGCCGTCATGGGGATGCGGCAGGCGCGCAATCAGCGGGCCCGGCCCGAACGGCCGGCTGCCGGCCAGCATGCCGATGTCGCGCCCGCGCAGGATCGGGCTCCCACCGAGCAGGCCGCGTTCCAGGGGCGCGCCCAGCCACCAGCGCCCGGCCCGGTTGCGCGCCAGCCGGGCCGCCACGCGGCTGCCGGCCAGGGGCGAACCCAGCATCACGATGCGGCCGGGACGCTGCACGGGCGCGACCTCGAACAGGTGGCGCACCACCACGCCGCCCAGGCTGTGGGCGACCAGGTGCACGAGGTCGCCGGGGACGTCGTCGAGAAAGGCCGCCAGCGCGCGCCCCGCCTGCTCCGGCGTCTGGCGCCGCGAGGCGTAGCGGAAGGGGTGAACCGCGTGACCGGCCGCGCGCAGGCGCCGGGCGAGCAGGGCCATCTCCAGGCCGGACATATGCCAGCCATGGACCGTAACCACACTGGTACGCATGCCGGCCATGGTGAACGACCGGCCCGTTGCCTACCCGGCCTGTTGCGTAGCGCTGGCGCGCAGGCGGATGCCCAGCTCGCGCAGCTGCTTCTCGCCGACCGGCGCCGGGGCGTCGGTCAGCAGGCAGGCGGCCGTCTGGGTCTTGGGGAAGGCCATTACGTCGCGAATGGAGTGGGCGCCGCTCATCAGCATCACCAGGCGGTCCAGGCCGAAGGCCAGGCCGCCGTGCGGCGGGGCACCGAACTCCAGCGCATCCAGCAGGAAGCCGAATTTCTCGCGGGCCTCGTCCTCGCCGATACCCAGGGCCTCGAACGCAGCCTGCTGCATCTCGGGGTTGTGGATACGGATGGAGCCACCGCCCACTTCGGTGCCGTTGAGCACCATGTCGTAGGCACGGGACAGGGCCTCGCGCGGGTTATTGCGCAGCGCGTCCGGGCTGTCCACCGCCGGGGCAGTGAACGGGTGATGCAGGGCGTACAGGCGCTTGTCCTGGTCGTCGTACTCGAACATCGGGAAGTCGACGACCCACAGCGGCTGCCAGCCCGCCTCGACCAGGTCGAGGTCGTGGCCGAGCTTCACCCGCAGCGCGCCGATCGCCTCGTTGACCACAGAGGCCTTGTCCGCACCGAAGAAGATCAGGTCGCCGGCGGCGGCCGCGGTCTTTTCCAGGATCTGCCGGGTCACGTCCTCCGGCAGGAATTTCAGGATCGGCGACTGCAGCCCGCCCTCGATATCCGCCGGGTCGTTGACCTTGATGTAGGCCAGGCCCTTCGCGCCGTAGCGGCCGACGTACTCGGTGTAGACGTCGATCTCCTTGCGCGTGAGCTTGGCTCCGCCCGGCACGCGCAGCGCGGCCACGCGGCCCTCGGGGTCGTTCGCCGGGCCGTTGAAGACCTTGAACTCCACCGCCTGCATCACCTCGGTCAGCTCGGTGAGCTCCAGCGGGATGCGCAGATCGGGCTTGTCCGAGCCGAAACGGGCCATCGCCTCGGCGTAGGCCATGCGCGGGAACGGGTCGGGCAGCTCGACACCCTGTACCTCGTGGAACAGGTGCCGGATCAGGCCCTCGGTCACGTCCATCACGTCGGCCTCGTCGACGAAGGCCATCTCCATGTCCAGCTGGGTGAACTCCGGCTGGCGATCGGCGCGCAGGTCCTCGTCGCGGAAGCAGCGGGTGATCTGGTAGTAGCGGTCCATGCCGGACATCATCAGCAGCTGCTTGAACAGCTGCGGCGACTGCGGCAGGGCAAAGAAGCTGCCCGGATGCGTGCGGCTGGGCACCAGGTAGTCGCGCGCGCCCTCCGGCGTGGCCTTGGTCAGCATCGGGGTCTCGAGGTCGAGGAAATCGCGTTCCTCGAGGAAGCGGCGCATGGCCGCGGAGACCTTTGCGCGCAGACGCAGGCGCTCCTGCATCACCGGGCGGCGCAGGTCCACGTAGCGATAGCGCAGGCGGGTGTCCTCGCCGACGTCCTCGTCGTCCAGCGGGAACGGCGGGGTCTTCGCGGCGTTCAGGACCTCCAGTTCCAGACCCAGGATCTCCACCGCGCCGGTGGTCAGGTCCGGATTCTCGGTGCCCTCGGGGCGCCGGCGCACGCGGCCGGTCATGCGGATCACATACTCGCTGCGCAGCTGCTCGGCGCGCGCGAAGACGTCCTCGCGGTCGGGATCGAACACCACCTGCACCCGCCCCGTATGGTCGCGCAGGTCGACAAAGATCACGCCCCCGTGGTCACGCCGGCGATTCACCCAGCCGCAAAGGGTCACCTCCGAGTCGAGTTCGTTCTCGGTGACACGTCCACACAGATGAGTTCGCATTGCGCTGTTCCAGCCGAAGGGCACGCCCGCCAGGGATCGGTGGTTCCTGAGAGGCCTGCACGGTTAGTCGGGAAAACGGGGCGCACGCGACGTCCGCACCCGCGAAAAGGCCGGAAATCTTACGATTTGCCCTGCCCTTGCGCAACCGGAGCCGGGGCCTCTTCAGGTCCTTTCAGGGGCGTGACGACCCCCATGGACATCACGAACTTGAGGCCGTCCTCCACCGTCATGTCGAGTTCGATCGCCTCTTCGCGCGGGACCATCAGCACGAAGCCCGAGGTCGGGTTGGGGGTCGTCGGGACGAATACGGTGATTACCTCGTGCTCGGTACGCTCCTGCACCTCGCCGGTGCCGACGCCGGTCATGAACCCGACCGACCACAGGCCGCGACGCGGGTATTCGATCAGCATCACCTTGCGGAAGGCCTGGCCGCCATCCGCCAGTACCGTCTCGGTCACCTTCTTCACTGCCCCGTAGATCGAGTTGACCAGCGGGATGCGGTGCACGATGGACTCGCCCAGCGCGACCAGCTTGCGCCCGACGATGTTGGCCACGATCACCCCGGTGACGAACACCACGACGATCGCGACCACGATCCCCACGCCCGGGATGGAAAAGCCCAGCAGCGCCTCCGGCCGCCAGCCCGGCGGCAGGAGGAGGATGGTGAAGTCCAGCAGGTCGACCAGCAGCTTGATAATGAAGCCGGTGACGATCAGCGGCAGCCAGACCAGCAGCCCTGCAATCAGGTAGCGGCGCAGGGAAACCAGCATGGGTCAGGTGCTGGCCGCGGCCTTGCTCGTGGAAGTATCGGACTTGCCGGCGCCACCGCCCGAATCCTTCAGGTTGCGCTTGCCGTCCTTCTTGAAATCGGTCTCGTACCAGCCGCCCCCGGCCAGGCGGAAACCGGCGGCGGAGACCTGCTTGGTCAGGGCCTCGGCACCGCACTCGGGGCAGGTGGTGGCGGGCGGATCGGAGATCTTCTGCAGGATCTCGGAGATCTCGCCGCAATCCTTGCACTGGTATTCATAGATGGGCATGGCTGGAATCCTCGGAACACATCCGCGAAAACACGGGTTGAGGCGTATTATGCGGCCGTTCGCCGGGAATAAAAGGCCTTCCGCACCGACAGGCGGTGTTTGCGCCGCGCGGCCGCAGCGCGGATGATTCGCCCCATACCCGAATGTACTGCCCGCAAGGACCTGCCATGGCCGAAAAGATCGTGATCATGCTGCTGAATCTGGACCTCGACCGCCCCGGCACCCTGGGCGCCCCGTTCTTCCAGGCCACCGTCGCCGCCGCGATGGATCTCGAGGTCGAGATCTACTTCGCCGCCGGCACCACGCGCCTGCTGCGCGCGGGCGTGGCGGACCAGATCTACCCCGGCGAGGCGAAGGAGAAATCCGTCTACAGCTTCATGCAGGACGCCCACGAGGCCGGCTGCGCCTTCTACGCCTGCGCCGGTGCAATGGACGAAAACGGACTGACCCTGGACAACGCGGTCCCGGAACTGGACGGGATGCGCGGCGGCGGCGCCTTCATCGGCGAGGTCGTTGAGGACGGCGTCGCCACCCTCACCTACTGATCCGGCCGCCATGAGCGAACCCTCCCAGCGCGCGGTCCTGATCACCGGCTGCTCCAGCGGCATCGGGGCCTGCACCGCGGGCATGCTGCGCGAACGCGGCTACCGGGTCTTCGCCACCGCCCGGCGCAGCGAGGATGTCGCGCGGCTGAAGAAGGACGGCTTCGAGGCATTGCAGCTGGACCTGGATGACTCCGCCAGCATCCACAGCGCAGTCACCGAGATTCTGCACCGCACCGACGGCCACCTCTACGGCCTGTTCAACAACGGCGCCTATGGTCAGCCCGGCGCGGTGGAGGACCTCAATCGCGCCACCCTGCGCGCACAACTGGAGACCAACGTGCTTGGCTGGCTGGAGCTGACGAATGCCGTGCTGCCCGCCATGCGCCGCGCCGGCGAGGGCCGCATCATCCAGAACAGCTCGGTCCTTGGGCTGGTCGCCCTGCGCCTGCGCGGCGCCTACGTGACCTCCAAGTTCGCGATCGAGGGCATGAGCGACACCCTGCGCCAGGAACTGCACGGCACGGGTATCCATGTCTCGCTGATCGAGCCGGGCCCGATCCGCAGCGAATTCCGCGCCAACGCCCTGAAGGCCTTCCGCTACCACATCCAGCGCGAGCACAGCCCTTGGCAGGAGACCTACCGTGCCGCCGAGGCCCGCATGGCGGACGCCGAGTCCGATGCGCCGTTCACACTGGGGCCCGAGGCGGTCGCGCGCTGTGTGGTGCACGCCCTGGAGGCCCGCCGGCCACGGGTGCGCTATCACGTGACCTTCCCCACCCGGTTGTTCGCCTTCCTCAAGTGGCTGCTCCCGGCGCGGGCGCTGGATGCTGTGCTGCGCGGTGTATCACGCGGAGAGAACCGCTGACCGTGGCAAACTGCGCCGCATGAACCTGATCTTTCTCGCCCTGATCGTGATCGCCGTGGCCACGGCCGCGATCCGCGAGATCCGCTCCACCGACCCGGACGAGCAGCCAATGCAGGCGCTGTCCGAGGGCGCGATCGAGGCAGCCGGTTCCGCGGTGGAACTGGCGCTGGGTCTGGTCGGGGTGATGGCACTGTTCCTGGGCCTGATGAAGATCGCCGAGGCCGGCGGCCTGCTGACCGTACTGGCCCGCCTGCTGCGCCCGCTGATGACCCGCCTGTTCCCGTCGGTCCCGCCGGAGCACCCGGCGATGGGCGCGATGATCCTGAACTTCTCCGCCAACATCCTGGGGCTGGGCAACGCCGCGACCCCGTTCGGCATCCGCGCGATGCAGGAACTGGAGAAGCTGAACCCGCACCCGGGCACCGCCACCAATGCGATGGCCCTGTTCCTGGCGATCAACACCTCCAGCATCACATTGCTGCCCACCGGGGTGATCGCGCTGCGCGCCTCGCTCGGCTCCGAGGCCCCGGCGGCGATCCTGCCGACCACACTGTTCGCCACGCTGTTCGCGACCATCGCCGGCATCACCAGCGCCCTCATCCTGCAGCGCTATTTCCGCAGCCCGGCGCCGACCCGCTCGGTCGACCCGAATGCCACCGATCGCGAGGGCGCCCCGGACCTGGACGACACGGTTCGCGCGACCGAGCCCCGCAGCGCCCCGGCCGATGCCAAAGTGCGCGCGACCGAAGAACCCGCCCCGGAGCAGCAACCGATGAACATCGAGGTGCCCACCGAGGGCTACCCGGCCTGGGTCTCGCTGACGGTACTGGCCGGGGTGCTGGCGATGATCCCGCTGACCATCCTCTACGGCCAGGCGATCGCGCCCTGGATCATCCCCGGGCTAGTGGTCGGCTTCCTGTCCTACGGGGTGATCCGCGGCGTGCCGGTCTACGAGGTCTTCGTCGAGGGGGCCAAGGAGGGCTTCAACGTGGCCCTGCGCATCATCCCCTATCTGGTGGCGATCCTGGTCGCGGTGGGGATGCTGCGCGAGAGCGGCGCTCTGGGCATGTTCGTCGGGCTGGTCGGGCCGCTGACCACGCCGTTCGGCCTGCCGGCCGAGGCCCTTCCGATGGCGCTGCTGCGCCCGCTGTCCGGTTCCGGCGCCTACGGCATCATGGCCGGCATCATGCAGGACCCGGCCACCGGCCCGGACACCCACGTCGGCATCCTGGTCTCCACCCTGCAGGGCTCGACCGAGACCACCTTCTACGTGCTCGCGGTGTACTTCGGCGCCATCGGCATCAAGCGCGTGCGCCACACTCTGGCGGCCGCGCTGACCGCGGACGCCGTCGCCGTGGCCGCGGCGATCGCGATCGTCGCATTCCTCTTTCTTTGAGAATCGCCGACGCGCGCGGCGGCTCAGCCGCTCGCGCGACCCGCGGCACAGCGCTGCAGCGCGCCCAGCAGATCGCTCGCCCCGATCGGCTTGGTGAGCAGAGCATCAAAGCCGGCCGCCGCCACCCGCTCGCGCGTGGCCTCGGTGGCATCGGCCGTCACCGCGATCACCGGGATCGCCGCCAGCGCCGCCTCGGCGCGCAGCGCGCGCAGCACCTGAAAGCCGTCCATCACCGGCAGATTCAGATCGAGCAGGACAAGCCCCGGCGGGTCCCGCAGGGCCATGTCCAGGCCCGCCACGGCGGAGTCCGCCACCCGGCAGTCGCTCACCCCCTGCTGCCTCAGCATCTCGCGCAGCAGACGCTGATTGGCGGCATGATCCTCGATGCAGAGCACCCGGCAACCCTCCCGGATCGCAACGTCCGAGGCTGCGCCCACGTCCTCTCCGGCCGCGGGCGGGAGGTGCTCCTGCGCCGCGGGCAAACGGAACCAGAAGGTGCTGCCCGTACCCGGTATGCTGTCGACGCCGATCTCGCCGTCCATCAGCTCCACCAGGTTGCGGGTCACCGCAAGGCCCACCCCGCTCCCCTCGATTCCCTGCTCCTCGGCCACCAGGCGCTCGAAGGGCTGGAACAGCCGCTGGCACTGCTCCGGCGTCAGCCCCGGCCCGTCGTCGTGCACCGCGATCCGCACGCCGGAGCCCTCGTGTTCGCAGGTCACGCGCACGCGCCCGTCCGGCCGGTTGTACTTGACCGCGTTGGACAACAGGTTCAGGAGTACCTGCCTCAAACGCCGGGGGTCGGCCTGCACCATCACCGTCGGCAGGGGCTCCGCTGCGAGCACCACGCGATGCTCGCGCGCCAGGGGCTCCAGCAGGGACAGGCATTCATCCAGTAGCGGGTCCACGGCGACCGGTTCCGGCTCCACCTGCATGCGCCCCGCCTCGATCCGCGCCAGGTCCAGGATCTCGTTGATCAGGTCCAGCAGATGGCGCCCGGCGCGCATGATTTCATCGAGATGGCCGCGCTGGTGTTCATCCAGAGCCGGATCGCGCTCCAGCAGCTGGGCAAACCCGAGAACCGCGTTCATCGGCGTGCGCAGCTCGTGGCTCATGTTGGACAGAAAATCCGACTTGGCCCGGTTGGCCGCCTCGGCCGCCTCGCGCGCACGGTGCAGCTCGGCGCGACGGCGCAACTCGTCGGTGAAGTCGCTGAAGATGTTGAAGCCGTATTGCGGCTCGCCGCGATCGTCGAGGACGACCCCGATGTTGCTGACGGTGATAAACACCGCCCCATTGGCGCAGCGGTGGGGTAGCTTTCCGGCCCAGGAACCGCCTTCGGAAAGCACCCGGTCGATCTCCCGCGCCTCCTCTTCGGAGTCCTCGGGGATGATATCCATCTCGCGGAAGCTCCGGCCCAGCATCTCGCTCGACTCGTAGCCCACCATCTCGCGCGCGGCGGCATTCACGTAGACGAAGCGGCCCGCACGGTCCACTACCGCGATGCCCTGCCCGGAGGACTCGAAGATGCGCTGGAACAGGGCCAGATGTTCCTGGGCCTCGTGCAGTTCGGTGATGTCCTGCAGGCTCCCGGCGATGTGCGCGGGTCGGCCCTCTGCATCCAGGCTGACACTGGCGATGACGTGGACAAAGCGGGTCCGCCCGTCCCGGAATTGCACCCGGTGACCGAGTTCGTGGTGTCCGGCCGCATTCAGGCCCTGCAGAAAGGCCGTCACCGGCTCGCGATCCTCCGGGTGCACCAGCGCCAGGTATGCGTCGCGCCCGAAGGACGCATCCCCCGCATCCGCCTCGAAGATCTCGTGGATGACCCGCGACCATGTGATCGCCCCGCTTTGCGGGTCCATATCCCAGTTGCCGATGCGCGCCAGGCGCTGCGATTCCAGCAGCCGGGTAGACAGCTGGGACAATGCCAGTTCCGAGGTCTTGCGCTTGGTGATGTCCTGCATCACACCCAGCATGTACAGAACCTCGCCGTCCTGATCCCGGACCACGTCGCCGCGCTCCAGCAGCCAGTGCTCCGAGCCGTCGGGCCAGATGACGCGATGCTCCAGTTCAAGATAGGACCCGCGACGCAGACTGCTGGCGATCGCATTGCGCACCCGGACGCGATCGTCGGGGTGCACCGCCTGCACGAAATTGGCGACCGTGGGTTCCAGCCCGCCCTCGGGATAGCCCAGAAGCGGCGGGATGCGCTCCGACCAGCCCAGCGCCTCGCGGTTCGGCGCCCATTCCCAGGTCCCCATGTTGGCGAAGATCTGGCTGGAGCGCAGGCGGTGCTCCTGATGCTTCACGTGGGTGATCTCGGTGCGGATCGACACGTACTGGTAGGGGCGCCCGTTGCTCCCGAGATACGGGACGATGGTGGTCTCCACCCAGTACAGCGAGCCGTCGCGCGAACGATTGCACATTTCGCCCTGCCAGACGCGCCCGGACGCGATGGTGGACCAGAGCTCGGCATAGAATTCCGGTGGATGCTGGCCGGACTTCAGGATGCGGTGATTGCGGCCTATCAGCTCGGACACCGCATAGCCGCTGATCCGGGAAAAGCGCTCGTTGGCGTAGACGATGTTGCCGGCCACGTCCGCGATACTGACCAGGGCATGTTCGTTGACGGCCACATGCTCGCGCTCGCGCTCGTACAGGGCATCGCGATAGGACTGGCTGACCCCGTCGATCTGGCGCATCTGGCGCGCCCGCGCGGCAATCGCGGCCTGGATACGGGCTGGCTCCACGGGCTTCAGAAACACCCCCGCCACACCGGGGTGCACCGTCATCAGGGCGTTGATCCGTCCGGGGTCCTCGGTCAGGAACAGCAGCGGAACCGCCCCCCCGTTGTCCCGAGTACGCAGCAGCGCGACAAACGATTCCGCCGGTTCGTCCAGCCCCTGCAGATCGAGGACCACCACATCGGCGCCGATCTCGCCCAGCCGGAGGCGCGCATCCTCCGGGTCGGACACCGTCGATACCTCCAGCCCGGAAGCGGCCAGATGATGAGCGAGTTCGCTGTCCGCCTCCCCGGCGACCAGCAGCACGCGATAATCCGACTCCACGATTACGCCGCCGATCTGCATCAGCTGCTCGACCAGGGTGTCGGTTACCAGGGGGTGATCGAGGCAGCGCGTCACCCCCTGGCGCACGCATTCGAGGCGGGCGCCGGGACTCCAGGCCTGAGCGACGGCCAGCACCGGAAGCCCGCTGGCCAGCGCAGACGCCAGCCCCGGCAAGCCGCCCCCGTCCGCCGCGACCACGTCGGCACACAGCACCACTGCGGAAAGCGGCTCGTCGTCGGCCACGGCAACCTCGCCCCGGGTTACACGAAAACCCTGGTCGGCCAGCATGCGGGCCACCGCCTCGCCGACCGCGCCGCCGTCGTCGATCAGGCGGACTCGTGACTCCGCCGGACGCCCCCCCACAGGCTGCATGCGCGCCTGCGCCGCCGGCCGCGCCCGCTGCCGATAGGCCTCCACGGCCGTGGCCAGGCGGCGCACCCCCGCGACAATCAGGTCACGATCCGGTCCGGGCGGGGCCCGGCGTACGCCGGCCACGGCGGCCCGCAGGGATTCCGCCGCGCCGCGGATCAAGCCGACATCGAAGACCTGCCCCGACTGCGCCAGCGCCTGGGCCTCGCGGTACAGGGTGATCAGGCGTTCGCCATCCGCAAACGTGCCGTCGAGCTGACCGGACAGGGCCTCCAGATCCGCGACCCGCTGCCCCAGTGACTCGAGGAATTCGCCCCGCAGGCGCGCTAGCCCCGGCGATGCCGGGGCTGGTGTCACGAGAGGCGTACGTGACGGATGCACCGAATCAGTTCGGCGGGCCGCCCGGATTGATGTCCTTGTCCTTGACGATGAAGTAGACCCCAATCGCCGCCAGGCCCATCCACATCAGCAGTGCAAACACCCCGAGGATCTCCCAGAGCGTCACGAAGAAGAACAGCATGATGGCGGCGGCGCCAAGGAAGATGTTGCCGATCACGAAATTGGACGGCCGGCGGGAATCATTGTCGGGCATGGAGCACTCCGGTACGGGTGCCAGGGACGGCACCGGGCAGGGCTATTGCTTCTTGTAGGGGGCGAAGTCGAACTGCCCGGCGGTCATGTCGTCCCACAGATCGCTCTGCAGCACGGCCAGCAGCTTGAACAGCTTGCGCAGTTCGGGGTCATCCATGAAGCGCTGGTCCTCGCTGGCCTTCAGCGTCTCGACCAGGGTGGCGCACTGTTCGCGGCTGATTCCGAGGACGTTCAGGCCCTCTTCTCCCATCTCGACATCCATCGAGCGTCTCCGGTTCGGTTAAGTGGCACCGATTGTAGCCGCATGCCGGCACACGGCGAAAACACCGGAACCCGCCCGCGTCATTGCGAGGCCCCGCAAGGGGCTATGGCACAAAAGCGCGATGCGCGTTGAGCGGCCGCAGGCCGGTCCGAAGGGCGAGCGCAGCGGGAACCCCGCGACGAAATCCCGATGCTCGCCCCACCCAGCGTCGAGGCCGGCCACAGAGATCGCCACGGCGCTGCGCGCCTCGCGATGACGGGATCCGCTTACGCCGCCTGGGCGCGGATCAGCTCGACCCGGTTGCGCACGTACAGGTAGTACAGCACCGGGATGATCACCAGCGTCAGCAGCGTGGAGACAAACACGCCGAAGATCAGCGAGATCGCCAGGCCGGAGAAGATCGGGTCATCCAGAATAAACCCGGCGCCGACCATCGCCGCCAGCCCGGTCAGGATGATCGGCTTGGCGCGCACCGCACCCGCGTGCACCACTGCCTCGATCACCTCCACGCCACGGCGGATCTCCTCGTTGATGAAGTCCACGAGCAGGATCGAGTTGCGCACGATAATCCCGGCCAGCGCGATCATCCCGATCATCGAGGTCGCGGTGAACTTGGCGTCCATGAAGAAGGCATCCATGAAGGCATGCCCCGGCATCACCCCGATCACGGTCAGCGGGATCGGCGCCATGATGATCAGCGGCACCATGTACGAGCGGAACTGCGCGACCACCAGCAGGTAGATCAGGATCAGCCCCACCGAGTAGGCAATGCCCATGTCGCGGAAGGTCTCGTAGGTCACCTGCCACTCGCCGTCCCACTTCAGGGAGAAGTTGTACGGGTTGGCCGGCTGGCTGATGAACAGCTGCTCCAGCGGCTCGCCATAGGCCATCGGCTGATCGCGCAGGCCGAAGAACATGTCGAACATGCCGTACAGGGGGCTGTCCAGACCACCGGCCAGGTCGCCCATCACGTAGACGACCGGCAGCAGGTTCTTGTGATGGATCGAATGCTCCAGGGTCGAGTCCACCACATTGACCACCTCGGACAGCGGCACCAGGGTGCCGTCGCGCGAGCGCACCTTGAGCCCCAGCACCGGGTCCAGGCTGCCCTTCTCGGCCTGCTCGAACTCGAGCCGCACGGGCACCGCGTACTTCACGTTGGAGCCGTAGAGGTAGGTCACGTCCTCGCCGGACAGCGCGGTCTCGATCGCCTGCACCACCGCCTGCTGCGACACGCCCAGGCGCGCGGCCCGCTCGCGGTCCACCTGCAGGATCTTCTTCTGCCCCGGATATTCCACCGAGTCGTCGATATCGGTAATGCCGTCGGTGTTCTCGAAGCGCTCGCGCACCTGGCGGGCGATCTCGATCTGACCGTCGTAGTCCGGCCCGTAGATCTCGGCCACGATCGGCGACATCACCGGCGGCCCCGGCGGCACCTCGACCACCTTCACCGCGGCACCGTGACGATCGGCGATCTCGTTGATTGCCTCGCGCACACCGAGCGCCACCGCATGGCTCTGGCGCGAGCGCTCGGAGGCATCCACCAGATTCACCTGGATGTCGCCGACGTGCGAGCCCTCACGCAGGTAGTACTGCCGCACCAGGCCGTTAAAGTTGATCGGCGCCGCGGTACCCGCGTAGGTCTGCACGTTGTGCACCTCGGGCACGGTCTTCAGATAGTCGCCCATCTCCGCCAGCACGCGGGAGGTACGCTCCAGGCTGGTGCCCTCCGGCATATCCAGCACCACCTGGAACTCCGACTTGTCGTCGAACGGCAGCATCTTCATGACCACCAGCTGGAAGTAGGCCAGCGACACCGAGCCGAGGATCAGCACCAGGGTCCCGACCCACAGCACCAGGCGGTTGGTCTTCTTGCGCCCGGAGGTCCCGAGAAACGGCAGCAGCAGGCGGTTGAAGATCTTCATCAGCCCAGCGGAGGCGCTCTCGCCTTCCGCGCCGTGCCCGCCGCCGGCCGGTGCGGCATGCGCGTGCTGCTCGGCCTGGCGTCGCAGCACCTTGTACGTCAGCCAGGGCGTGACCACGTAGGCCACCGCCAGCGAGATGATCATCCCCATCGAGGCGTTGATCGGGATCGGGCTCATGTAGGGCCCCATCAGCCCGGTCACGAAGGCCATCGGCAGCAGGGCCGCGATCACGGTGAAGGTCGCGAGGATGGTCGGTCCGCCGACCTCGTCCACCGCGAGCGGGATAGCCTCGAGGAATTTCCTGCCGCCCTTGGCCATGTGCCGGTGGATGTTCTCCACCACCACGATGGCATCATCCACCAGGATCCCGATGGAGAAGATCAGCGCGAACAGCGACACGCGGTTGAGGGTGAAGCCATAGGCCCAGGAGGCGAACAGGGTGATCGCGAGCGTGATCACCACGGCCACACCGACGATGAAGGCCTCGCGCCAGCCCAGTGCGATCCAGACCAGGATCACCACCGACGCGGTTGCCAGGATCAGCTTCTGGATCAGGGTATTGGCCTTGTCGTCCGCAGTCTCGCCGTAATTCCGGGTGATAGTCGTCTCGATACCGTCAGGGATATAGGTCCCGCGCAGCTGTTCCAGGCGCTCGACCAGGGCGTCGGCGATATCCGGGGCGTTGGTCCCCGGTTGCTTGGCAATCGCCACGGTGACCGCCGGGTGGCTCTCGCCCGCGCGCGCTCGATCGCCGGCGGCCGCGCCATGGGCAAAGCGCACGTGCTCGGTGGCATAGGCCGGGCCCTGCACCACCTCGGCAACGTCCTCGAGGTAGATCGGACGGCCGTCGTGCATGCCGACCACCAGACTGGCGAAAGCCTCGGGTTCGGTAATGAAGTCGCCAGCCTGGACGAGGATCTCTTCATCGTCCTGATAGAGCTGACCGGCGTCGCGCGAGAAGTTGGAGGCCTGCAGGCTGGTGCGCAGGTCATCCACCGACAGGTTGTAGGCAGCGAGCGTCTCCGGCTTGAAGCGCACGTGCACCACGTGGTCCGGGCCGCCGACCGTGTAGATATCACGGGTACCCGGGACCCGCTTGAGCTCGGCCTCGATCCCGTGCGCCACGCGCAGCAGATCGTGCCCGCCGCGCTCGGGGTCCTCGGTCCACAGGGTCACGTTGACGATCGGCACGTCGTCGATGCCCATCGGCTTGATGATCGGCTCGCCGACCCCCAGCCCCGGCGGCAGCCAGTCCTGGTTGGAGAACACCTGGTTGTACAGGCGCACCAGCGCCGCGGTGCGGTCCTCGCCGACCTCGAACTGAATGGTGATCTGCGCCATGTTCGGGCGCGAGACGGAATAGATGTCATCGATGCCCTCGATCTCCGAGAGCACCTGCTCGGCCGGCGTGGCGACCAGTTGCGCCACCTCCTGCGCGCTCGCCCCGGGGAACGGGATGAACACGTCGGCCATGGTCACGTTGATCTGCGGCTCTTCCTCGCGCGGGGTCACCAGAATCGCGAACAGCCCCAGCAGCAGCCCCAGCAGGGCCAGCAACGGGGTGATCTGGGTGGTCAGGAAGGCCTGCGCGATGCGCCCGGAGATCCCCATCCGCTCGGACGCCCCCTCCGTGGTGGCATCGCTCATGGGTTCACCTGCTGATGTTCCTTCAGCCAGATCTGCGCGTGGACCGGATCCAGCGCCACGCGCTCGCCGGCCTCCAGACCGCCGTGGATCTCGATCAGGCCGTCATGCTGACGCCCGACCCGTACCTGGCGGAACGCCACCCGGTCGTCCGCATCCACCACATAGACGGCGATGACCTCGCTGCGATAGACCACGGCCTCGGTCGGCACCACCAGGCGCTCCACCGCGTCCACGACGAAGGCGGTCTTCACGAACATGCCGGGGAACAAGCCCAGATCCTGCTGCTCCGGCAGGTTCACGCGGATGCGGAAGGTCGAGCTGGCGGGATCGGCGTAGGGGAAGATGGTCAGGCTTTCGGCCGCCACCCGGTCTCCGTTCAGCAGGACCTCGGCACTGCGCCGCTCACGCACGCTGTGAATCAGACGCTGCGGCACATCCACCGCCACCCGCAACTGGTCCAGGCTGATCCCGGACAGCAGCGGCGACCCCGGGCTGACCGACTCGCCGACCTCTACATGGCGCTCGGTCACGATCCCCGAATAGGGCGCGTACACCTCGGTGTAGCCCAGTTGTTCACGGGCCTCCTCGACCCGACCCTCGGCCGAGCGCAGGCGGGCACGCGCCGACTCCAGCGCGGCCTCGGCGCGATCGAACTCGGAGCGCGACACCACCCCGCGATCGAACACATCGCGAATGCGCTCGAACTCCGAACGGGCCTCGTTGAAGCGGGCGCGGGCCTCGGCCAGATCGCCCTCGGCCTGGCTTACACGGGCCTGCTGCTCGGTGTCGCTGACCCGGACCAGCAATTCATCGGCCTCGACGAAGTCGTCGACATCCACGTAGATCTCGCGGATCCGCCCGGAGGTCTGCGCCGAGATCGTGGACCGCTGCACTGCCTCGACGCGGCCATCCAGGATCCGTTCCTGGGTGATCGTCTGGCGTTCGGCGGTGGCCGTCTCGAACGGCAACTCCGCCTGGGCCGCAAACGGCAACAGCAGCAGGGCCCACAGGGTGTGGCGCATCCGGTTTCGTGTCATGAGGCGTCTGTCCTTGCTCGAAGAGGTCGTCGGGGGTGCGCAGGCGCGCACCGGGCCCGGAACCATATATTAGATTTTTCTAATTTATTATTTCCTGATGTTGAACGCAATCCGGCCGTCCGGCCCCGCCGCGTTCGTCTCCCTCGCAGCGAGTATAGCCACCCTGACAAGGGTTTCACCCGCTAGGGAGACGCGAGCGCTGCACCGACCCCGCGCTCCCCGTATCATGGCGACCTTTCGCCGCAACGCCCCGGAGGATGCCATGCCGCTGCTGCAAGTCGAGACCAATGCCGCCCTGCCCGACGACACCGCCACGTTGTGCCAGCGTCTGTCCGCCGCGGTCGCCGACTGGCTGGGCAAGCCCGAGGGCTACGTGATGGTCGCCTGCCGCCACAACCCGGCCATGTGCTTTGGCGGGCGCACCGATCCGCTCGCGTACTGCGAGCTGAAGAGCATCGGCCTGCCCGAGGGCCTGACCCGCGAGCTGTCGCGCAAGCTGTGCGACAGCCTGCAGGCGGAACTGGGCATCGAGCCGGCCCGCGTCTACATCGAATTCGCCGACGCCCCGCGCCACTTCTGGGGCACCAACGGCACCACGTTCTGAACCCTTTCCAGCCATCAACCACGGACTGCCCCCGATGCGCGTCTCGCAATTCCCGCTGAACACCCTGAAGGAAACCCCGGCCGACGCCGAGATCATCTCCCACCAGCTGATGCTACGCGCCGGCTACATCCGCCGGCTGGCCTCCGGGCTGTACACCTGGCTGCCACTGGGCCTGCGGGTGCTGCGCCGGGTGGAAAACATCGTACGCGAGGAGATGAACCGCGCCGGCGCCCTGGAGGTGCTGATGCCGGCGGTGCAGCCGGCCGAGCTGTGGCAGGAGTCCGGGCGCTGGGACTTCTACGGCGCCGAACTGCTGCGCATCAAGGATCGCCATGACCGCGACTTCTGCTTCGGCCCGACGCACGAGGAGGTGATCACCGACCTGGTACGCCGCGAAGTCCGCAGCTACCGCCAGCTGCCGGTCAACTACTACCAGATCCAGACCAAATTCCGCGACGAGCGCCGCCCGCGCTTCGGCGTGATGCGCGCCCGCGAATTCCTGATGAAGGACGCCTACTCCTTCCATATCGACGCCGACTCCCTGGGCGACACCTACCAGCAGATGCACGCGGCCTACACCCGCATCTTCGAACGCTGCGGTCTGGACTTCCGCGCGGTGGAGGCCGACACCGGCGCCATCGGCGGCAACACCTCGCACGAGTTCCACGTGCTGGCCAGCTCCGGCGAGGACGCCATCGCGTTCTCCCCGGCCGGGTTCGCCGCCAACGTCGAACTGGCCCCCTGCCCGGTGCCCGCGCCGGCCCCGGCCCCCGGCGCGGCGCTGGAGAAGATCGCCACGCCCGACGTGCACACCATCGACGATCTCGCGAAATTCCTGGACATCCCGACCGAGCGGACGGTGAAGACCCTGGTGGTGGCCGCCTCCGACGCGATCGACGCCGACCTGGTCGCCATCGTGCTGCGCGGCGACCACGAACTGAACGCGGTGAAGGCCGAGAAGCACCCCTGGGTCGCCGAGCCGCTGCGCATGGCCGAAGCCGCCGAGATCCGGGCCGCATTCGGCGCCGACCCCGGCTCGCTGGGGCCGGTGGACAGCCCGATTCCGGTTCTCGCCGATCAGGCCATGCTGGGCATGGCGGACTTCGTGGTCGGCGCCAACGAGGACGGCTACCACCTGACCGGCGTGAACTGGGGCCGCGACCTGCCGCAGCCGGAGACCGCCGACCTGCGCAACATCCTCGAGGGCGAGCCGGCCCCGGACGGTTCCGGGGCGATCGAGATCCGCCGCGGCATCGAGGTCGGCCATATCTTCCAGCTGGGAGACAAGTACAGCCAGGCCCTGGGCGCCCGCGTACTGGACGAGGACGGCCGCGAACAGGTGGTGACCATGGGCTGCTACGGCATCGGCGTCTCGCGCGTGGTCGCCGCCGCGATCGAGCAGAACTCCGACGAGCGCGGCATCTGCTGGCCCACCGCCATCGCCCCCTTCGACATCGCCCTGTGCCCGATCGGCGCCAAGAAGTCCCAGCGCGTGCGCGAGGCGGCCGAGAAGCTGCACGACGAGCTGGAGGCCGCCGGCTTCCAGGTCCTGCTGGATGACCGCGAACAGCGCCCCGGCGTGATGTTCGCCGACATGGAGCTGATCGGAATCCCGCACCGCCTGGTCATCGGCGAGCGCGGCCTCGACGCCGGCGAACTCGAATACCAGGCACGCACGGCCACCGAGGCCGAACACCTCCCGATGGATGGCCTGCTCGACGCCCTGCGCCAACGCTTGCAATAAGGGCTCGGCGGTCACCGTGCCTCGCCCGCAGAAAACAGCGCCGAAGTGACGGGCGTATTCGGGACCGGTATTTCCCGGGAGAGTCCGGTTCGACAACCGTTTGCGCGCTAATAACGCAGCGCGTTAACATTTATCCATGATCCAGAGCTACCGCGGCAAGGAAGCCGCGCGGCTGGCCCGGGGCGAGAGGGCACGCCGCCTGCCCGACGAGGTAACGCGCCGGGCACGAATGCGTCTGGCGCGCATCCACGCTGCCACCCGCCTCGAGGATCTGCGCCAGCCTCCCTCGCATCGACTGGAGGCACTGAAAGGCGACCGCGCGGGTCAATACAGCATCAGGATCAACGACCAGTGGCGCATCTGTTTCGAATGGCGAGACGGTCACGCCTACAACGTCGAGATCGTGGATTACCACTGATCCGACGACCACCAGGGAGGCAACGATGACAGCACAGGATATCGAGGCCCCGATCCATCCGGGCCAGCACCTGGCCGAATTCATCGAGGAGGCAGGCATCAGCCAGTACCGCCTGGCGCACGACATCAGCGTGCCCCCCCGCCGAATCAACGAGATCGTGCAGGGCAAGCGCGCGATCACGGCGGATACGGCGCTTCGCCTGGGCCGTTATTTCCGCACCTCGCCCGAGTTCTGGATGAACCTCCAGGATCACTTCGAGCTCGAGCAGGCCCGCCAGTCCCTGGGGCCTCGGCTTGAACAAGAAGTACATCCGCGCGTTGCCTGATTCACGCGGCCCCCTCATCGACTGCCCCGCCGCAACCGATCCCCGCAAACAGGGCCGCTTCTGATGGGGTCGGTCGCCTTTACCCTGGAGATGGGGATCGTGTTCGGCCTACTAGGGCTGACGATCCTGCTGTTCGTGACGGAGGTGATCCGGATCGACCTGGCGGCGCTGAGCGTGCTCTTCCTGCTCGGCATGGTCGCGCTGGTGCCGGGGGTGGCGCCGATCGTCGAGGGCGAGGCGCTGTTCTCCGGCTTCGCGTCGAACGCGGTGATCGCGATCATCGCGGTGATGATCATCGGCAAGGGGCTGGACCGCTCCGGGGTCATGAACCGCCTGGCGGACCTGATCCTGCGCTTTGGCGGGCAGACCGAGCGCCGCGTGATGGCCACCACCTCGGGGGCCGTCGGCATCATCACCAGCTTCATGCAGAACATCGGTGCCGCCGCCCTGTTCATGCCGGTGATCAACCGCATCGGGGCCGCCGCGCGCATCCCGCGCTCGCGCCTGCTGATGCCGATGGGCTTTGCCGCGATCGTCGGCGGCACCCTGACGCTGGTGGCCTCCAGCCCGCTGATCCTGCTCAACGACCTGCTGCCGCGGGATGTCGAGGGCTTCGGGCTGTTCGACGTCACCCCGATCGGACTCGCCCTGCTGGGTACGCTGATCCTCTACTTCGCGCTGTTCGGACGCTGGGTCCTGCCGGCCCGCGATCCCCAGACCGAGGACCCGGACGAGAGCCGGGTGCAGACGACCTCGGCCTGGTTCCGCGATGTCTACGGCATGGATTTCGGCGTGCGCGAGGCACGCCTGGACGAGGACAGCTCCCTGGCCGGAATGCGTGTGGGCGATTTCGAGGCGGCCTTCGGGGTGCACGTCGTGGGCGTCACCACGGGCGACGAGACCCGCATCGAACCCAACCGGGACGTGGAGCTGGAGCGCGGGGCACACCTCGCCATCCTCGGCCCGGTCACCACCATCGAGACGACCTGCGACCACACCGGCACCTTGCTGAAGGACGAACTGGACGTGTTCGCCCGCGCCCTGTCCGCTCGCCACGGCGGCATCGCGGAGGTGATTATCCCGCCCGGCTCCGACCTGATCGGCCAGACCGTGCGCGACAAGGGCATGCGCCGCAGCTACGGCATCTCGGTGCTGCGCATCCAGCGCGGTGATGACCTGATCGTCGACGAGGTCCCGGATACCCCACTGAAGGCCGGCGACACCCTGGTCGTGCATACCCCGTGGGAGAACCTGCAGGCGCTGGAGGACGACCGCGACTTCGTCGTGGTCACCAGCCGCTATCCACGACGCAAGCAGGAGGCGTCAAAGACCCACCGGCCACTGGCCGCGCTCGGCTCCCTGGCGCTGGGGCTGGGGCTGGTGCTGTTCACCGACCTGCCGCTGGCACTGGCCCTGCTGGGCGGGGCCCTGGGGATGATCTTCACCGGCGTGATCACGATGGACGAGGCCTATCGCGGCATCAGCTGGAAGACCGTCTTCCTGCTCGCCTCGCTGATCCCGCTGGGGCTGGCGGTGGAGAACTCCGGCGCCGGCGAGTGGATCGCGACCAACGGCATGCAGCAACTGGAAGGGATGCCGGTCTGGGTGCTGCAGGTCGCGGTGTTCCTGCTGACCACCTTCTTCACGCTGGTGATGTCCAACGTCGGGGCGACGGTTCTGCTGGTCCCGCTGGCGGTCAGCTTCGCGAGCGTCGCCCAGGGCATGGGGATCGAC
Organism: Thioalkalivibrio sp. ALE25; assembly: GCF_000377285.1. Classification (NCBI taxonomy): domain Bacteria; kingdom Pseudomonadati; phylum Pseudomonadota; class Gammaproteobacteria; order Chromatiales; family Ectothiorhodospiraceae; genus Thioalkalivibrio; species Thioalkalivibrio sp. ALE25. Next base: position 22,376 of record NZ_KB897935.1, read on the forward strand.
GCCGACCCGCGCGTGTTCGCGCTGATCGTCGCGATCGCCGCATCCAACTCCTTCATCCTGCCCACCCACCAGGTCAATGCCCTGATCATGGATCCCGGCGGGTACCGCGTGGCCGACTACCTGCGCGCCGGCGCCGGTGTGACCCTGCTGTTCATGGTCGTCTCGCTGCTCGTCATCAACCTGCTGTTCTGAGGGAAACAGTGTTTCCCTCAGCCCGGTTCAGGGCCGGTACAGGCTACTCGGACAGACTCGGCTACAAACCCACACGGAAATCGCGCATGCCCGCAACGCTTCGTCTGTACCCGGTCCTGGCAGCCCTGGCACTGCTGCTGGCCGCCTGCAGCCCGCGGATCTACGGGGTAAGCGAAGAACAATGGGACGCCATGGGCGAGGCCGAACGGGTCGAGGCCATCCGCGCCTGGGAATCGGTGCAGAAGGCCCGCGAGGCCCGGCTGCAGGCCGAAGCCGAGCAGGAGGCGGCACGGGCAGCCGAACGCGCCGAGCGGGTCGCGGCCATCCGCAGTGGCCAGGCCGGCCTGCCCGGAGACCTGATCCGCGTCAGTCTCAGCGGCGGCACGCTGCGGATCGGCGGTCGCGAACGCGCGCTGGAGCCAACGGCCTTTACCCTCGCCAGTGGCGAGAGCCGCAGCATCGAGGTACACGCCGAGCGCTACCGCAGTGAGCTCGAGGTCGCCTATGAAGACGGCCTCTTGCTGATCGACCTGCCGCGCCATTCGCGCACCGGGGCGGCCCGCCTCGCCTGGGACGGCGCCTGGATGCAGGGGGCCGAGACCCGCATCCGGTCGGAAGGTCCGCACCGGCTGCGCGACGTGCGTGCCTTCGTCCAGGTCATTCCGCCACCGGGTCGCCCGCTGCGGCGCTACTGAGGCACCGCCGAGTCAGCCCGTGGAGAACTCGCGCGGCGCCGGCTCCGGGGGTTCCAGCTCCTCGGCCTCCACCGCATCCACCCGCGCCATGCGCGGCCCGTCGGCCAGCCACTCCTCCAGCGTGTCCAGCGCCCTGCGCGGGCCCACGGCCAGCACCTCGACGCTGCCGTCCGGCTCATTACGGGCATAACCGGTCAACCCGAGCCGCCGGGCCTCGTCGCGGGTAGAGGCGCGGAAGAACACCCCCTGCACCTGACCGCTGACACGCCAGCGGCGGGCATGGTTATCATTGGCCTCCGTCATTTTTCGTCCTCCGGAGTGGATTCATGTCCGATGCCCCTACGCTGTACCACAACCCGCGCTGCAGCAAGTCGCGCGCGACCCTGGCACTGCTGCGCGAGCAGGGCGTGGAGCCGCAGATTGTCGAATATCTGAAGACGCCGCCGGATGCCGCCACCCTGCGCGCCATCGTCGACCGGCTGGGCATCGCCCCGCGCGATCTCCTGCGCACCGGCGAGGCGGAGTACCGCGAACTGGGCCTGAAGGATGCCGAGCTGGACGACGAGGCGCTGATCCAGACCATGGTGCAGCACCCGAAACTGATCGAACGCCCGATCCTGGTCATGGGTGACCGCGCCCGCATCGGGCGTCCGCCCGAGCAGGTGCTGGAGATCCTGTCATGAGCGCGGCCCCCGAGGTCCTGGTGCTGTACTACAGCCGCTACGGCGCGACCGCCGAGCTGGCCCGTCACGTCGCCAGCGGCGTGGAGCGGGCCGGCGCCGTCGCCCGCGTGCGCACCGTGCCGCCGGTGAGCACCAACATCACCGGCGAGGCGCCGGCGGTTCCCGCCGACGGCCCGCCCTACGCGGAGACCCGCGACCTGGAGGAATGCGCCGGGCTGGTCATGGGCTCGCCCACGCGCTTCGGCAACATGGCCGCGCCGCTGAAGCACTTCCTCGACGGCACCAGCGGCCTGTGGGCCAGCGGCGGCCTGGTCGATCGCCCGTTCGGGCTGTTCACCAGCACCGCCACCCAGCACGGCGGGCAGGAAACCACCCTGCTGACCATGGCCCTGCCCCTGATCCACCAGGGGATGCTCTGGGTCGGCGTGCCCTACACCGTGCCGGAACTGAGCACCACGACCTCCGGGGGCTCGCCCTACGGCGCCAGCCATGTCGCCGGTGGCCAGGGCGAGCACCCGGTGACCCGCGAGGAGCAGCGCATCGCCACGGCCCTGGGCGAGCGGGTCGGGCGGATCACGCGCCGCCTGCAGAACGGGGAATCGGCATGATCCTCGCGGCGCGCGCGCTGGCGCTGGTCGCCTATCTGGCCCTGATCGGCCTGATCCTGGTCTGGACCACCTGGATCGACCGGCCGGAGATCGTGCCGGTCTCTTTGGCGCTGGTGATCCTGGTCCTGCCGCTGCTGTTCCCGCTGCGCGGGATGCTGCACGGGCGCCGCTACACCCACGCCTGGTCCAGCCTGCTGGCGCTGGCCTACGTGACCCTGGGGATCACGCTGGCCGCGGCGGCCGATGCGCGCCTGTACGGGCTGCTGATGACCGCCGCCAGCCTCGCCTGGTTCGCCGGCTGCCTGCTCTACGTCAAACTCGACGCCCGCCGCGCTCGCAAGCTTACTTCCTGATATTCACCACGAAGCGCACGAAGACACGAAGAAGGTCAAAACCCGTTCACAGGAAGACGGGAAGGCTGGAAGAGGGCATTTTGTTTACAGGAGGTTGCGGGAAAGTCCTTTCCGGTGCGCAATGTACCCACGCTTCGGCCGGAGCGAGGCGCCCAGCCAGCATCCCCGGGCCGAGGACCGCCTCCCGGTACGCCCCATCCAGAATCTTCCGTCCTTCCCGTCTTCCTGTTAAACGCCCTTGACCTGGCCCTTCTTCGTGCCTTCGTGTGCTTCGTGGTGAAGATCAGGAACGCGCGAGCTGGTCGCGGACGAAGGGGATGGTCAGACGCCGCTGTTCGGCCAGGGCGGCCAGGTCCAGGCGGTCCAGCAGGGCCAGCAGGGCCACCAGATCACGGCGGTAGTGGCGCAGCAGGTAGTCGGCCACCGCCTCCGGCAGCTCCAGCCCGCGCAGTGCGGCGCGCTGGGCGAGGATGCGCTTGAGGTCGTCTTCCTCCGGTGCCTGCATCCGGAACACCGGTCCCCAAGCCAGGCGCGAGGTCAGGTCCGGCAGGCGGCTGCCCAGCCCGTCCGGCGCATGGGTCGCCGCCAGCAGCACCCGGCAGCCACTGTCGCGCAGGCGGTTGAGCAGCCCGAACAGGGCTTCGTCCCAGTCGCCCTGCCCGACCACCTCGTCGAGATCGTCCAGCGCCACCAGGCGGGCGCGCTCCAGGCCGTCCAGCACCGCCAGCGGCGGGGCGGATGCGACCTCGCCCAGCGGCAGGTAGGCCACCGGCTCGCCACGTTCATGGCCCTGATGACAGGCCGCCTGCAGCAGGTGGGTCTTGCCGACGCCGGACGGCCCGTGCAGCAGGATCTGTGGCTCGCTCATGCCGACCCCGACGGCCAGCGCCTCGACGGCATCCCGGGCGAGCGGATTGCCGCCGGGATAGAAGCCGGCAAAGCGCGACGTATCCCGCAGGCGCAGGTCCAGCGGCAGCTGGCGCTGCGGGGCAGCCTCGCGACCCTGGCCGGCAGTCATTCCCGGCGGGCTCCCGGCTCCGAGGGCGCTTCCCCGGCATTCAGGCGCCGGTAGTGCACCAGCAGGTGGCGCACGCCGACAGCCAGCACCGCCGCCACCGGCAGGGCCAGCAGCACGCCGAAGAAGCCGAACAGCTGTCCGCCGGCCAGCACGGCAAAGATCACCGCGACCGGATGCAGCCCGGTGCGGTCGCCCACCAGCCAGGGCGTCAGCACCATGGACTCCAGCACCTGGGCCACGGCGAAGATCACCAGCACGATCAGCAGCAGGGTCCAGCCGTCGCCCTGCACCAGCGCGGCGGCGCTGGCGAGCAGCACCCCGACGATCACGCCAACATAGGGGATAAAGCTGACCAGCCCGGCGATCAGGCCAATCGCCAGCCCCATCTCGACCCCGGCCACGGTCAGGGTGACCGCATAGAACAGGCCCAGCGCCAGCATCACCAGCATCTGTCCGCGCAGAAAGGCCCCCAGCGTTTCGTCCGACTCCGCGGCGAAGGTCATCACCGCCGAACGCCAGGCCCGCGGCAGCAGGTCGCGCAATCCGTCCAGCAGGCGCGGCCAGTCGCGCAGCAGATAGAAACTCACCACCGGGATGAGCACCAGGTTCAATACCCCCAGCACCAGCGCGCCGGTGGAGCTGCCGATCCACTGCAGTACACCCCCGGCCAGCCCGCCGGCCTCGCGCCAGTGCTCGGTGACCAGCCCCTGCAGCGCACCGGCGTCCAGCGGCGGCAGGCCGTCCCCGGCCAGTTCCTCCAGCCACGGCCGCACCTGCGCATCGAACCAGCCGAGGATCTGCGGCAGCGCCAGCGTGAGTCGTTCGAACTGGGCGATCGCCAGCGGGATCAGGATCAGGATCAGCGCGGCCAGCCCGAGCATCACCAGCAGGAAGATGACCACCGTGGCCAGGGTGCGCGAACGCCCGGTGCGCACCGCCAGACGTGTCACCAGCGGATTGAACAGATAACCGATCAGCAGCGCCACGACGAAGGGGGTAAGGATTGGCGCGAGCAGGTACAGCGCCCCGCCCAGTACCAGCAATCCGACCAGGGCGGCCAGGGTCGCGGCCGAGACCGGGCCGACGCGCTCGCGCAACTCGATCCCCGTGCTCATGACGCCCTCCCGTTCGCCGCGTCCGACCCGCCCTGGCCGCGCAGGTAACGCCACGCATACAGGCCCCACTGCACGGTATAGGCCAGACCGCTGGCCAGGGTCGTGAAGGCCACGACAATAATCAGCAGCTGCACCCAGATCGGGTCCAGTGCCAGCAGACCGACCTTCACGATGGCCACCAGCACCAGCGCGATCTGCAGGAAGGTGTTCACCTTGCTGATCAGCAACGGCCGAATGGCCAGGGGCCCGACAAACACCCGGTACAACGCGGAGCCAAGGGTCAGCCAGACATCCCGCCCCACCACCAGCAACAGCAGCCAGAGGGGCAGCAGTCCGGACAGGGTCACGGCCACATAGATCCCCAGCATCAGCAGCTTGTCCGCCGCCGGATCCAGCCAGGCACCCAGCGGCGTATGCCAGCCGTAACGCCGGACCAGCCAGCCGTCCAGGGCGTCACTCAGTCCGGCGATTGCCAGCAGCACCACCGCCACCAGGTAGTGCTCCAGCGCCAGCAGCACGACAATCGGCGGGATCAGCAGGATCCGGCCGATCGTGACGGCATTGGGGATCTGGTGGCGGGGCAGCATCCGGTTCGCCGTGACAGCAATCAGCGCCGATCAAGCCAGGCATCGGCCTCGGGTGCCGCATCCGGCGCCTCGGCCCGGGCAAAGCCGGAGCCGCGCAGCAGGTCGACCAGGTCATCGCGATCAAGGCCGGTGCGCACCTGCAGCACCACGCTGTCGCCGGCCAGCGCATCCAGACGCGCCGCCTCCACCGCCTGCAGCCGCGCCAATTCCGCGCGCAGGCGCTCGAAGGCCGCAAAGCCCTGGATCCCGGCAAACCCCAGGCGCAGCCATTCCGGCTCGGCCGCGACCCGTGCCAGGGGCTCGGCCACCCGGTCCAGCGCCCGCGCCACCGCCTCGCGGGCCGCCACTGCGGGGCTGTCCCCACTGGCGGAACTGCGGTATTCACGGGTGTCGTGCACCGCGACCACCCGCGCCTCGGCCCCGCTCGCGGTCTCGCGCACGTGCAGCAGCAGAACCCCGTCGGCCTCGTATCGGCGCGCGGCCGCAACCAGCGGCTCGCTCACACCGCCCACGATATCGGAGGGCTGGGCGGACCGGCGATCCTCCAGATCGCCGAGCGGGAACAGCAACGGCATGTCCCGGGCCTCGGCCAGCTCGTCCAGCGCCGCGAGGATCCCCGGGCCGTCCACCGCATCCCCGAGCAGGTCACGCTGCCCGCCGGCATCATGTACGGCCCATACCAGCAGCGCCGGACGCTCGCCCAGCAAGGCCGGCACACCCGCGTCTCGCAACGCGGTGCGCAGACGAAACGGGTCGAACTCCAGGCGGTAGCGATCTTCTTCGACCTGTTGCCGCCGCTCCAGCGCCGCGATCCAGCCCTCGTCGTCGCGGCCTTCGAGCAGTTCACCCGCCAGATCCAGCACCGGGCCCGAACGCAGCCCCGCCAACCTTACCAGCGCCTGTTCCAGCCCCTGCTCCAGGGCCCGGGCCTCGTCCTCGGCGGTGACCGTCACCACCAGCGCGTCATCGGCGGCCCCGGCCGGGGTCAGCACCAGGAAAAGGAGGCCCAGCAGGAAGGCCAGGCGGGAATGCGCTCGAGGATGCAGGGGCATGGTCATGATCGGTTGTTCGACAGGCGCCACAAAATACCACAGGCATGCGCCCCGGCATCGCCGGAGAAGGCTCGCCAGCGCCGCCCGTTCGCACCCGCCTTCTTCGCCGCGAAACGCTTCCCGGCTTTGCACCCCCGCACCCGGCTCGCTACCATGCCGGGTTCTGCGAGACCGCCGCAGCGCGCGGCCTCCACCCGCGCTCATTCAACATCGGGGAACCCATGTCCGAATCCCGTTCAGGCCTGACCTACCGCGAGGCCGGTGTCGACATCGAGGCCGGCGCCGAGCTGGTCGAACGTATCAAGCCGCATGCGGCGCGCACCCGACGCCCCGGCGTGATGGCCGGCCTGGGTGGCTTCGGGGCCCTGTTCGAACTGCCGATGAATCGCTACCGGCAGCCGGTCCTGGTATCCGGCACGGACGGCGTCGGTACCAAGCTGCGCCTGGCGCAGGAGACCGGCCGGCATGACCGCATCGGCATCGACCTGGTCGCGATGTGCGTCAACGACATCGTCGTCCAGGGGGCCGAACCGCTGTTCTTCCTTGATTACTACGCCACCGGCCACCTGGATGTGGACATCGCGGCGGACGTGGTGACCGGCATCGCCGAGGGCTGCGAACAGGCGGGCTGCGCCCTGATCGGTGGCGAGACCGCCGAGATGCCCGGGATGTACCAGGGCGAGGACTACGACGTGGCCGGCTTCGCAGTCGGCATCGCCGAGAAGGACGCCCTGATCGACGGCAGCCGGGTCGCCGCCGGGGATGTCGTCCTCGGCCTGGAGGCCAGCGGCCCCCATTCCAATGGCTACTCCCTGATCCGGCGCGTGCTGGAGCATGCCGGCACGCGCCTCGACGCACCGCTGCCGGGCGCCGACGGCATCACGCTGGGCGAGGCCCTGATGGCCCCCACCCGGATCTACGTGCGCCCGTTGCTGGAACTGCTGGAGCAGTTCCCGGTGCACGCCATGGCCCACATCACCGGCGGCGGCCTGACCGAGAACCTCCCGCGCGTGCTGCCCGACACCCTGGGCGCACGCATCGACCCCGACAGCTGGGCGCGGCCGCCGGTGTTCCACTGGCTGCAGCAGGCTGGCGACATCGCCGACGAGGAGATGCTGCGCACCTTCAACTGCGGCATCGGCATGACCGTCATCCTCCCCGAGGACCGGGTCGAGGCCGCCAGCACACAGCTCGCGCGGGCCGGCATCCGCAGCTGGCCGATCGGCGTGATCCGCGAACGCGACGAGTACCAGCCCGGCGTCACCTACGCCGCCGCATGAGCGGACCCATCGGGCAATCGGACACGACTCCGCGGCGCCTGGTCGTCCTGATCTCCGGGCGCGGCAGCAACCTCGGCGCCCTGATCGAGGCCTGCGAACAGGGCCGCATCCCCGCGCGGGTGGTCGGGGTCATCAGCAACCGGCCGGATGCCGGCGGGCTCGCGCTGGCCGAACAGCACGGCATCCCGCGGCGTGTCCTGAACCATCGCGACTACCCCTCGCGCGAGGCCTTCGACGCCGACCTGGCCGCCGCCATCGAGGACTATGCCCCGGACCTGGTCATCCTGGCCGGCTTCATGCGCATCCTGACCCCCGGTTTTGTGGACCGATTCACCGGCCGCATGCTGAACATTCATCCCTCGCTGCTGCCCAAGTATCGCGGCCTGGACACCCACGCCCGCGCCCTGGCCGATGGCGAGACCGAGCACGGCGCCAGCGTCCACTTTGTCACCCCGGAGCTGGACGGCGGACCGGTGATCATGCAGGCACGCGTGCCGGTGGCGCCCGACGATACGGCCGACACCCTGGCCGCCCGCGTGCAACGGGCCGAGCACCGGCTGTACCCCGAGGTCGTCCGGCGCGTGTGTTCAGGCGAAATTCAGTGGTGCGGGCGGATCCTGCAAGACGACGGCAGGCCGCTTGAGGCACCGCTGCAACTCGACGAGGACACCCATGAACGTTCAGGCCCCGACGACCGGCGCTAGCCGCGCGATGACCCGGCGTGCTGTTTCCATAATGCTGGCCCTGGTGCTGGCCCTGCTGGCCACCCCGGCAGCCGCGGACCGCGACCTGCGCCCGATCCCGCCCTACACCGCCAGCTACGAGGCCAGCGCCATGGGCAATACGCTCAAGGCGCGCATCACCCTCAACCACGAGGATGTGCAGACCCGCATGGCGATGGATGCCCACGTCTCCGGCTTCCTGCGCATCCTCGGCCGCTTCGAGCTGAGCCGCGAGGCCTTGATGAACAGCCGCAACGGCGACCTCCAGCTGGTGCAGTCGCGCAGCCAGCAGATCACCCCGCGCCGCGAGCGCAAGGTCGAGACGCGTTTCGACTGGGAGAGCAACCGCGCGATCGGCACCATCAATAGCGAGCGCTTCGATCTCGAGGTCCCGGAACAGACCCTGGACTTCCTCGGCTCGCTGTACCTGATGATGCAGCGCCTGGAGACCGGCGAACTGGCCGCCGCGGGGGACCGCGAGACCATCCAGGCGCTGGAACGCGACCGCCTGCGCGAATACGAGTTCGAGGTCGTCGGACGCGAGACCATGGACTCCCCGATCGGCCGCGTGGAGACCATCCGCATCGACCGCCGCAGCAAGGACAGCGACGTTGCGCTGTCCGCCTGGTTTGCGCGCGAGCTGCGCCACGTCCCGGTGCGTTTCGACTACGAGGCCGACGGCCGCGTGTTCGAGCTGAACCTCACGCAGCTGGAATGGCACGACCCGATCATTGACCTGACCGAGTAGACACCATGAGCGAGACCTTTGACCTGGCCATCATCGGCAGTGGCCCCGGGGGCTATCGTGCCGCCGTTCTGGGCGCCCTGCGCGGACTGAGCGTCGTCATCATCGAGAAGGGCGACTGGGGTGGCTGCTGCCTCAACCGCGGCTGCGTACCCAAGAAGGACTGGTACCACACCGCCCGCACCGTCGCCGCGCAGCGCCACTTCGAGGGCCGCGGCATCAGCGGCAGCCTCACGGCCGACATGGATCGCGCCTGGGACCACCAGAAGGACGTGGTCACCGAGGTGCGCAACTCCTACCTCGGCTACATGAAGCACCTGAAGATCCAGTACCGCCACGGCACTGCGAGCTTCCGCGACGCCGAGACCCTGGAGGTCGTCACCGATGACGGTACCGAGACCGTCAGCGCCCGCCACACCATCATCGCCACCGGCGCCACCGCCGCCGTTCCGGCCCCGTTCACGGCCGACCCCGGGCGCGTACTGACCACCGACATGCTGTTCGACGACAAACCGCCGGCGGGCGCGCGCGTCGCGATCATCGGCTCCGGCGTTGTCGCCACCGAGTTCGCCTGGATCTTCCATCATCTCGGCAAGCAGGTGACCTGGCTGTCGCGCTCCAAGCCACTGTCCACCCAGAAGTTCAGCCCGCAGGCACTGGGCACGCTGAAGGAACAGCTGGCCGCGGACGGCATCGAGCCGGTGCGGGTCAAGGGCTACGAAAGCGTCGAGACCTCGGATGACGGCGTCACCATCACCGACAGCGAAGGCAACAGCTTCGAGGTCGACTGGGTCCTGCTCGGAACCGGACGCACCCCGCAGACCGAGGGCCTGAACCTCGACGCAATCGGGGTGAAGACCGACGCCCGCGGCTTCGTGAAGCGCCGCCCCACCCTGCAGACCGATGTCGACAACATCTACGCCATCGGCGATGTCGCCAGCGAATGGCAGACCGCCAACCACGCCCTGGCGGACGCCACCATCGCGGTGGAGAACATCCAGAACGGCAATACCCGCGAACAGGACGAGCGCTTCGTGCCAATCGCGATCTACTCCGCGGTGGAGATGGCGCGTCTGGGTATGGACGAGGATGACGCCGAGGACGAGGAACTGGAACCGGCGGTCGGCTTCGCCGCCTTCGAGACCTCCCCGCGCGCGCTGGGCCAGGACGAGCCCGAGGGCTTCGTCCGCCTGATCGGCGACATGGACACCGGCGCCCTGCTGGGCGGCGAGGTCATCGGCAGTGATGCCGGCGAGCTGATCCACATCCTGTCTCTGGCCCCCGACCGCGACACCGCGCTGGCCTGGATCGCCCAGGGCCAGTGGAACCACCCGGCCCGCGCCGAGGAGTTCCTCAACGCCACCGAGACCCTCGCCTCCAAGTGGAACCTCAAGTCCGAGATCTTCGGCCTCTGAACCACCGGCCCGTGTGCGGCCGGCAGGACCGCCGCCGCGGGTGATCCGGGGGGCCGGGCCGGGCTCTACTTTGCCTTGCGGGCGCGCTTGGCCGCGAGGACCTCGGCGTCGGCGCGTTGTACGAGCATCTCGAGCTGCGTATCGGCGGCCTCGAAACCGGCGACCCCCAGGCTCAGGGCCACACCCGCGTCCTCCTGCACCTGAGTACGCAGGCGCTCGCCCATCTGGCGCGCGGCCGCGAGGGGCGTATCGGGGAGGAGCAGCACGAACTCATCCCCGCCATAGCGGGCAAACAGGTCATTCGCGCGCAGGGTCGTCTGCACGCTCGCCGCTACCTTTCTCAACACGGCGTCGCCCGCCGCGTGACCGTCCTGGTCGTTGATGCTCTTGAAGCCGTCGAGGTCGAACATGAGCAGGGACAAGGCGCCACCATGCCGTCGCGCGCGTTCCATCTCGCGCTCGGCCCCCGCCTGGAAATGCCGGCGGTTGCCCACCCCCGTAAGGGTATCGCTCGAGGCGAGCGCCTCCAGTTGCCGGTTCGCCTCCTGGAGCTGCTGGTTCACCGCGTTCAGGGCCCGTGTGCGCTCGTCGACCACGGCCTCGAGGTCGCGGTTGTAGCGCTCCAGGCTCGCGCGCGCCAGCCGCAGCTCGGTGACATTCTGGGAGACCCCGAACAGGTGCGTGATGGTCCCGTTCGGGTCGTGTACGGGCACCAGCAGGGTCAGCCAGTGCCCCTCGCGTTCCTGGCCACGGGCATCGTGAAAGGTTGCGTGTTCCTCGTAGCGCAGAGGGGCATCCTGGCGCAGACACTCGCGGTAGTGCGCCACCACCTCCTCCGCGACCGACCAGGGCAGGAAGTCGTGCAGGCGCTTGCCGCTGCAGTCCTGCCCAAACAGTTCCGTCATCTTCGGGTTGGCCGCCTCGACCAGGAAGTCCGGCCCCTCGACCCGGATCAGGAACATGTTCTCCGGGAAGTGCTCCCAGATCTCCACCAGCAGGCCCGCCTGCTCGATGGCTTCCAGAAATCCCGGTTGCTGGCGGTCCGTCATGCGTTCGATCCCTCTGGGTCCGGGTTGCGTGCCCGGCAGCCCCGGGCTCAGCGCATGTAACCGTAGCCGTCCTGTTGCTGCAAGCGCACGATCTCGGCATCGGCCATCGGGACCACGCTGGCGAAGCCGTGGAAGTCCTCCGGTCCATAGCCACGGCGGGCGGCGCCGGCCTGGCAGATTCGGTACTCGATGACGCCATTCAGCGTGAGCCCGCGGGCGCGGGTCATCAGGGTTTCATGTTCGGCAAAGTGTTCACGCGCGAACAGGTCCAGTGCGTCCCCGTGGATGACCAGCACGATGTGACTGTCGAATGGATCGTCACCCGTCATGCGGCTCAGGTAGGCGGCGTGATCCAGCACGTCCTCCAGGGCCTCCGGGGTACCGGCCGTCACATCATAGACGGCCTTCAGGCCCGCATAGTCCTGCTCCACCGGCGCGGCGCTTCCCCAGGGTGCCGGGGTCTCCTCCGCGTGAACCAGGGCGGCCGGAACGGCCAGGAGCCCAATCCACAATCCGGCAAGCACCCGCGACCGCCACCTGCCCTGCCGTATCCGAATCATTCCTGCTCTCCTTGGGTATCAATCGTCCCGTGATCGGCGGCGTCCGTTCCGGCCGCAACCAGTGCCTCGAAATCGGCCACCGGCATCGCGTGGTGGTACAGATAGCCCTGGAAACGATGGCAGCCGTGGCGCACCAGGAAGTCCCGCTGGGCCTCGTTCTCGACCCCCTCCGCGATCAGGCTGAGCCCCATGTTGTGGGCAATGGCGGCGATGGTCGCGACGATATTGGCGTCATCGGCGTCGTGTTCGATGTCCTGGACAAAGGAACGGTCGATCTTCAGCACGTCCAGCGGCAGGCGCTTGAGGTAGCCAAGGGACGAGTAGCCGGTCCCGAAGTCGTCCAGCGCCAGGGCGACGCCCCGGGCCCGCAGAGCCTCCAGGTTGGCAATCAGGGGCTGCGAGGCATCCGCCATCACGCTCTCGGTAACCTCGATATGCAGCCGCTGCGCGGCGGCCCCGGTCTCGTCCAGGATGGCGGTCACCTCCTCCATGAGCCGGGGCTGGCGCAAATGATGCGGGGACAGGTTCACCGAGATCGGCAGCCTGTCCAGAACCGGGCGCCCCTGCCAGGCCCGCAGGGTGTGGCAGGCCTGCTGCAGCGCCAGGCGCCCAACCTCGAGGATCTGGCCGGTGTGTTCGGCCACCGGGATGAATTCACCGGGCGAGATCCAGCTGCCATCGGGCTGCGGCCAGCGCATCAGGGCCTCCGCCCCGAGGATCCGCCCCTCCGGGTCGATCTGGGGCTGCAGGTGGATCACCAGTTCCTCGCCCTGCAGGGCCCGGCGCAGCTTGCGCTCGAGTTCCGCCTCGCGCAGCAGCGTGCGCTGCATGGCGGGATCATAGAAGCGCACCCCGTTGCGCCCCTGCTGCTTGGCCTGGTACATCGCGAAATCGGCCTGCTTGAGCAGCTCCTCCGGGGTGTCAAAGCCACGCGGGAACAGCGTGATACCGATGCTCCCGGACATCACGTGCTCGATATCGTCGATGCGCACCGGCTCGCGCATGGCCTTCAGCAACTCGCCCGCGATGCGCTGGGCGTCCGCGCCGGCCTGCGAGCGATCCGGGCTCAGTTCCTCCAGAAGGGCCACGAATTCGTCCCCGCCCAGACGGGCCACGATATCCTGATCGCGCAGGCGCGCGGTAAACCGCTGCGCGAGGGCCTGCAGCAGGCGGTCGCCGGCGGAATGGCCGCAGGTGTCGTTGAGCGTCTTGAAGTTGTCCAGGTCGATCAGCAGCAGTGCCGCGTGGCGCCGGGTGCGATTGACCGTGTGGATGGCGTGCTCCAGGTGCTCCAGCAGCAGCCGCCGGTTCGGCAGATCGGTGAGCGCATCACGGAAGGCCAGCCGGGCATTCTCTTCCTCGATCTCCACGATATGCCCCAGGCGGCCGGCCATGGTCCGGGTCACCTCCTGCAGGCGGGCGATCTCGGCCACGCGCGAGTCGGCTTGCAGATCGGTCTGGAAGTCCCCGTGCCCGATCCGGTCCAGCGTGTCCATGGCCCGCCGCATCGGGCGCAGGGTACGCCCCAGCCACAGGTACAGCCCGCCGGCAATCAGCACGAGCATCCCGAAGGCGGCGACGTAGGTCGTGGCATTGATCAGGTTCTGGGTCGCCACCGATTCGGTCAGATCCCGCGCCAGGACCACCGTGGCCGTCGCCTCTTCGCCACCAAACGGGACCAGCGGCAGGTAGACCAGCTGGGAATGCCGGCCATCTGCGTCAACGCGGCTGGCCGCCGCCTGCTGGTGCAGTCGCTCGCCCGGCGCGAGCGCCATCAAGAACGGCGCGGTCAGCGCCAGCGGCCCGCGCTCATCCAGCAGCGCGGCGCGCCCCCCGATGGCTTCGGCCATGGACTCTAGCGCGGAGGTCGACAGGTCGCGCAACTGCACGACTGCACCGATCGGATTGCCCCCCCGATACACCGGGATCGCCAGCCCGGCATAGACCCGCTCCCCGGGTACATGATGCAGCCCCTCGTGGAAGCGCCCGTCCTCCAGCGCCGCGCGCGCCAACGGGACGCGCTCGCCGTGGTTGTCCGCGGAGTCGTAGCGCACGTCCCCCTGGGCATCGACGACCACGATCCGGTCCGCGATACCCCCGGCGCGCAGCCGGTTGTACAGGGGGTCGGCATAGGTCCGGATGCCGGCATCGTCGCGCAGCGCTCCGATCAGCGCCTCGTTGCGGGTCACGGCCGTCGCCTCGGCGCGCATCCGCTGCCATTCGTTCGCCAGCGTCTGGCGCCAGGCGGCCGACTGGCCCTCCACGCCCAGCCGGTCCAGGCGCTGCTCGGCCTGCCCCACGGCGAGATGAGTGCCCGTGGCCAGAGTCGCGGCCAGCACCAGGAGCCCGGCGAACATGACCCCGGCCAGGATCGTCTGGAGCCGGATTCGCCGGCCGGTGGGTGCGCCTGCGGACACCACCCGATTATTCAAACGGATACCCCGAGCGAATCCACTCCGGGAAGCCGCCGGGGAAGTAGTAGAGGTTGGTAAAGCCCCATTCCAGGGCGCGGCGGGTCGCCGCCTCGGTGCGCCAGCAGTCCCGCTCGTTGCAGTACATCACCACCGGCGCGTCGACATCGCCGATGAAGTCCAGCAGGTTCTCGCGGGTAAAGCGATTCCGCTCGTCGTCCCGGTCCCGCATGATGGTCAGATTGCGCGCCTCGGGCACCCGCCCCGCCTCGTAGTCCGCACGCAACCGGGTGTCGACAAACGGCACCCCCGCGCGGAACAGCGCCCAGGCCTCGGCGGCCTCGATGGTCTGACTGCCCGGGATCATCTCCGGCGCGCGGTAGGGCCCCTGGGCCGCCGCCTGCTGCGCGAATAACAGCAGGCACAGGACCACCAGCCCCACCCGGACGAGCGATCCGCGGCGGGGCCGGAAAAGGGCCTGGTGAAATACAGCATTCATGCGCGAACGGTAGCACGGTCCGCGTCCCGAACCACGCGAAAATGCGGCCGTTTCGGGGCAGATCCGTGCAGGCACGGCCCGCATCAGCCCTCCCCCGCGCACCCGGCCCCACACGAAAAAGCCCCGCACAAGGCGGGGCTCTTCAACAACCTGGCGCTTGCGCGCCGGGGTTGTCTTACTGCGCTTCGACGTTCGCGGCAGCCGGACCCTTCTGGCCCTGCTCGACGTCGAACGAGACGCTCTGGCCTTCGGCCAGGGACTTGAAGCCACTACCCTGGATGGCGCTGTGATGGACGAACACGTCCTTGGAGCCATCGGTCGGGGTAATAAAGCCAAAGCCTTTTTCGTCGGAGAACCACTTCACTGTACCTGTAGCCATTTCGGTTACCTCTGTTTTGTACGTACTGGATTGGGATTTCGAGGGGGGAGAGACTGGAGGGCAACCGAACGACGGTGAAGATTGATCGTGATTCTCTGCGGCCCCAACCGGGACCGGAACTGCGAATCTGAACGCCCCTTGCGGGGTGTCGCCTGGTGCTGCATGGAGCCTGTTACCGTTACCTCGCGGCCATTGTCCGCCCAAACCGCGGTGCATTGATAGTGTTTTTTCGGGTTTTCTCGGGCGCCGACCCGAAACCCCTTTGGGATCCGTGACTTGCCAGCGAATTTATTTTTCGGTTCGCACACGGGCCAGACCGTCCCCGCGGCAACCGAGCGCAAAACCCGCGATTCTGCCGGCATCGCGTTCAGACGCCGCCCTCGCCGGTCGGCTGGGATCCAGCCCAATCGTCCACGGCCAGCGGCAACGGGACATGCAGCGCGGCCGCCATCACCCGCATCAGTTCGACCTCGGCGGTCACCACCTGCCCGCCATGGCTCGCGGTGGTAACCATGGCCTGGATCAGCTGGTCCTTGTCGCGCATGCGCAGGCCATCCAGTTGCTCCAGCACACGGTCCAGCACACTGGCCCAGGCGCGGGCCCCGGAGGGACCGGTCAGGGCCTCTGGAAGCTCGACTGTCAGCGGCAGGGCGCCGGTCAGGACACCCACGCCGGCCGTCAGCGCCGCGCGCGCCGCGGCCGGATCCGCCGCGTGACCGTGATGGGCAAGCACCGCCAGCAGGAAATGCGCGCCCTCCTGGTGGTCCTCCAGGGCAGCGTGGCGCGGCCGGGACGCGGCGGCCGGGTCCTGAATGTCCCCGAGCTGCCGGTCAAGAAGACGCCCCAGCGCGTATTCGAAGACCGCCACTCGCCCGTCGGCATGGATCAGGCGATCGACCAGGGACCGCAGGCGTGCCCTGTCGTCCGCGTCCAGGCGCCGCAGGGCCGGGAATCCGAGCTCCAGCAAGGGCAGGCGCAGATCGTCCCGCAGCTCGGGTTCCGCTGTCTGCAGGCGACGCACGGCCTCCTGGAGGTCACCACCCAGCGCCTCGCCGATCACCGCCAGCTGCCGTTCGCGTACCTCCGGGTCCGGGTTCAGGAGCAGATACAGCACCACCTCGATCGCCCGCGCCTCCGAGCGCGCGGCCCAGGCCAGCGGCCCCGGGATGGCGGCCAGCAGCATCCCCGCCCCCAGGATGTGGGTCAGGGCCGGATGGCCACCCAGGGCGTCCTCCACGGCCTCCGCCCCGGGCAGACGCCCCTCGCGCTCGCGCTGCATGCCATCCACCGCGCGCTCGCGCGCCCGTTCGCGCACGCGGGCATTGAGCCGCTCGCGCAGGCCCTTGAGCTCCTCCGGATCGAATTGCGGCTGCAGGATGCGTACGCGCTCCAGCAGCGGCGGATGGGTCTCGAAGAGCTGCCCGATCGCGTCGCTGGCAAACAGCATATGGGTGATCTCCTCGGTATTGCCGTTGAGACCGGCATAGCGCGCCGCCACCTTCTTCAGGGCGCCGGCCAGGCCGTCCGGCTCGCGGGTAAACTGCACCGCGTGGGCATCCGCCAGGTATTCGCGCTGGCGCGAGATGCCCGCGCGGATCCAGCGCGCCAGCGCCAACCCCGCATAGCCGACCACGATCAGCGTGACACTGAGCACCCCGACCCCGGTATCCGCGACATCCCCCTTGTGGCGGCGGCGCCGGCGCGCCAGCCCGCCCTGGCCCAGCAGCGCCAGGACCTCGATGCCGTAGAGGATGCCGATCAGGCGCATGTTGAGGCGCATGTCGCCATTGAGGATATGTCCGAACTCGTGCGCGACCACCCCCTTCAGCTCGGCCCGCTCCAGGCTGTCCAGGGCGCCGCGGGTGACCGCGATCACCGCGTCATTCGGGGCAAACCCGGCCGCGAAGGCGTTGATGCCCAGGTCCTGTTCCAGCACGTAGACCTCGGGCACCGGCATCCCGGAGGCAATCGCCATCTCCTCGACCACGTTGCGCAGCCGCTGCCACTGGGGGTCGGCGGGGTTGCCCGCGATGCGCACGCCGCCCATCTCCTGCGCGATCAGGCCGCCACCCCCGGCCCGCAGCTGCCAGGCCCGGTACAGGCTCGCGAGCACGATCAGCCCCGCCGTGATCCCCATGGTCCAGGCGATCGCCGCACCGCTGCCGCCCAGGAGCCAGACCGCAATGCCCAGCACTCCGACAACCGCCAGCACCGCCAGGGCGAACAGAACCAGCAACCAGCGGGTCCTGCGCTGCACCTGGTCCTGCTGTTCGAAAAAGTTCATGGCTGTCCCTCGCCCGCGCTAGGGAGACACTGATTTAATCGCACGTCCGCGCTCGAGTCGCTTTTGCGTGCGAACAAGGCGCGGTGACTGCCGTGCAGTCATTCTGCACAAGGGAGCCGCAACGCCGTGCGCGCGCCCGTTTTCGATCAACAACGGGCGGCCGAGCCCCTGCTTTCGATGAGTTGTGGGGTTGGTGCCCCCTGTTCCCCGATCCTGCGTTGCGCCCCAATCCATCAAAAAGGGGCGGGTAGAACCACTACCCGCTGCACGACGCGCCTTGTCTCGGAGCGCTTTGTTTCGAAAAACTGGGGGGCACCAACGCGGACGTGCGATTCAATCAGCGTCTCCCTAGGCCGCCGCCTCGCGGGATCGGGCGGTCACGGCCATGCAGCCACACGACGAGCGTAGCAGCGTGGAGGGTACCGGGGAATGCGCGGCGCACGCCCACTGCCGGGCGCGCGCCGCGAGGGCGGCTCAGTCGCCGGCGACGGTCATCGACTCGATCAGGATGGAGCCGGTGTGGATGTTGCCGCGGCGGTCGACGTCGGTGCCCACGGCCGCCATGCGCCGGAACATGTCCTTCAGGTTGCCGGCGATGGTGATCTCCTCCACCGGGTACTGCAGCTCGCCGTTCTCGACCCAGAACCCGGCAGCCCCGCGGGAGTAGTCGCCGGTCACCATGTTCACGCCCTGCCCGATCAGCTCGGTCACCAGGAAGCCGGTACCCGTCTCGGACAGCAGGGCGTCAAAGTCCTTGTCCCCCGGGGCCACGGTCACATTGCGCGCGCCACCGGCGTTGCCGGTGGTCTCCAGCCCCAGCCGACGCGCGGCGTAGCTGTCCAGGGTATAGCTCTGCAGGACGCCATCGGCGATCAGCGGCCGGTTGCGGGTGCGCACCCCCTCGCCGTCGAAGGGTGCGCTGCCCAGCGCGCGCGGGGTCAGCGGGCGTTCCTCGATCTGCATCCAGGCGGGGAACACGGTCTCGCCCACGGCATTCAACAGGAACGAACTTTCGCGGTACTGGGCCGGCCCGGAGATCGCGCGGGTGAAGCTGCCGATCAGGGTACGCGCCATCTCCGGCGCGAACAGCACCGGGCAGGTGCGGGTGGAGAGCTTGCGCCCGCCCAGCCGGCGCACGGTGCGCTCGGCCGCCTCGCGCCCGATCGCCTCGGCGGCGGTCAGGTCGCCCGCGTGGCGGGCCACGGTGTAGGCATAGTCGCGCTGCATGCCGGCCGCGTCGCGCGCCACCAAGGCGCAGGACAGCGAGTGCCGGGTGCTGCGATAGCCCCCCATGAAGCCCTGGCTGTCGCCGAGAAAGGCCATGGCGCGCCGCGTACTGACGCTGGCGCCCTCGGAGTTCTCGATCCGGTCGTCGGCCGCGAAGCCCGCGGCCTCGATCGCGCGGGCCAGTTCGGTCGCCTCAGTGGCGCTGCAGCCCCAGGGGTGGTCAAGGTCGAGGTCCTCCCAGTCGCTCGCCTTGAACGCGGGGTCCGGCATCCCGGCATACGGATCCGGCTCGGTGTAGCGGGCGATGCGGCAGGCGGCCTCGACGGTGTCGATCAGGGCCTGGTCGCTGAAGTCCGTGGTGGAGGCCGCCCCCTTGGACTGGCCGAAGTAGACGATCAGCGACAGGCTCTGGTCGCGCTCGTGCTCCAGGCTCTCGATCTCCCCCTTGCGCACACCCAGCTCCAGCCCGACGCTGTGGCTGACCACCGCCTGGGCGTCCGAGGCCCCGCGCTCGCGCGCGGCCTCCAGCGTGCGCTGGACCCGTGCCTGGAGGGATTCCGGCGAATGGGACAGGGCCTGGACCTCGCCGTCCTGGGACAGGGATTCCGGGCTCACGCGTTCGGGAGATGTACTCATGCAGGGTTCCGCTATAAAGGGACGAGTCGGGGATATCCGTCAGGGATACAGAAACAGGGAAACGGCCCCGGGCCATTCAACCCGGGACCGCGAGCGGTGCCGGGCGATCTAGTCCACCCGGGCGCCGTGCTTGTGGACCGCGCCGGCGTTACCCCAGCGCTCAAGGTCGTCGACATGCACGCCGACCCAGTACAGCATGCCGACGCTGTCGCGGGTCCAGCCGCCGACCAGGTCCTGGCCCTCGCCCAGCTCGACGTGGTGGGCAAACTGCTCGGCCTTGTCGCGCGCGCGGAACACATGCCACTGCACGATCTGGTCGTGGCCATGCCCTTCCGGCAGGGAACGTTCCTGTTCGAGGAAATCGAGATTCATCTGTTGCCTCCTTGTCGCCGTTTCGACGCCGATTCTCCGGTCCCGCAGCGCTCACGCCGCCTGGGTACCGCCCACGGTCATGCCATCGATCCGCAGCGTGGGCTGACCCACGCCAACCGGCACGCCCTGGCCCTCCTTGCCGCAGGTCCCGATACCGGAATCGAGCTTCATGTCGTTGCCGATCATCGATACCCGCGTCAGCACATCCGGGCCATTCC
Source organism: Thioalkalivibrio sp. ALE25 (assembly GCF_000377285.1). Classification (NCBI taxonomy): domain Bacteria; kingdom Pseudomonadati; phylum Pseudomonadota; class Gammaproteobacteria; order Chromatiales; family Ectothiorhodospiraceae; genus Thioalkalivibrio; species Thioalkalivibrio sp. ALE25. Next base: position 42,476 of record NZ_KB897935.1, read on the forward strand.
CGATCAGGGTCGCACCCTTGACCGGGTACGTCACCTTGCCCTTCTCCACCCGATAGGCCTCGGAGGCGGAGAACACGAACTTGCCGGAGGTGATGTCCACCTGGCCGCCGCCGAAATTGACTGCGTACAGGCCGTCGTCCACCGAGGCCAGGATCTCCTCCGGGTCGGCGTCGCCGCCGAGCATGTAGGTATTGGTCATGCGCGGCATCGGCAGCCGGGCATAGGACTCGCGGCGGCCGTTGCCGGTGGAGCGCGTGCCCATCAGGCGGGCGTTCATCTCGTCCTGCATGTAGCCGCGCAGTACGCCGTCTTCGATGAGCACGGTCTGCTGGGTGGGGTTGCCCTCGTCGTCGACGTTCAGCGAGCCGCGCCGCCCCTCCAGGGTGCCGTCATCGACGATGGTGATGCCCTTCGCCGCGACCTGCTCGCCGACGCGCCCGGAGAACGCCGAGGTGCCCTTGCGGTTGAAGTCGCCCTCCAGCCCGTGGCCGATCGCCTCGTGCAGCAGCACGCCCGGCCAGCCGGGGCCGAGCACCACCTTCATGGTCCCGGCCGGGGCCTCGCGGGCCTCCAGGTTGACCAGCGCCTGGCGCACGGCCTCGCGGGCATAGCCGGCGGCCCGGTCCGACTCGCGGAAGTACTGGTAGCCGAAGCGTCCGCCGCCGCCCGAGGTCCCGGATTCGCGACGCCCTCCCTGTTCGACGATGACCTGCACGTTCAGGCGCACCAGCGGGCGCACGTCGGTCGTCAGCTCGCCGCGGGCGTTGAGCACCAGCACGACCTCGTGCACCCCGGCCAGGGAACACATCACCTGGGTGACGCGCGAATCCTCGGCGCGGGCCACAGCATCCACCTCCTTGAGGAGGTCGATCTTGGTCTGTTCGTCCAGCGAATCCAGCGGGTTGTCGGGGGCGTACAGCGCCGGGCGCGACGGCGACCGCGAGGCCACAGCGATGCGCCCGCTCTGACCGGCGCTCGCGATGCTGCGCGCGGTCTTCGCGGCCTCCAGCATGGCCGGCATCGCGATGTCGTCGGAATAGGCGAACCCGGTCTGCTCGCCACGCACCACGCGGATGCCGACCCCGCGCTCGATATTGAAGCTGGCGGACTTCACGATGCCATCCTCCAGCGACCACCCCTCCTGGCTGGCGAACTGGAAGTAGCAGTCGCCCCCGTCGATGCCGTGACCGAAGGTGGTACCCAGAAGGGTGCTCAGCTCGCTGTCGCCGAGACCGGCGGGGTCGAGCAGGGTCTGTTGCGCAAGACGGTCGATCATGCAGTCCTCTCGGGTTCGGAGATCGGCTGCCCCGCCGCACTTGCAGGCGGGGCAGCACTTGTCGGTTCAGTATGGAGCTTGGGGCACCGCCCGCGCTTTCAAGCGCGCCGGCGTTGCGGGTTTATGTCGCCGGATCAGGTGGTCCCGGGGCACGGCAGGCGGCGATGCTCCACGGCCGGGAAGCTGTTGCGGATGCGCGCGGCCTGGGCCCGGTCCAGATCGGCCAGCAGCACGCCCGGGTTGCGCTGGAGCTGGCCGACGATCCGGCCCCACGGATCCACCAGGGCGCTGTGGCCATAGGTTTCGCGGCCGTTCACATGGAACCCGCCCTGAGCTGCCGACAGCATGTAGCACTGGTTCTCGATGGCGCGCGCCCGCAGCAGCACGTCCCAGTGCGCCTGCCCCGTCTGCGCAGTGAAGGCCGCCGGCAGGGCGACCCATTCCGCCCCCTGATCCAGCAGGGCCCGGAACAGCTCGGGGAAGCGCAGGTCGTAGCAGATCGCCAGGCCCATGCGGCCGGCCGGCGTATCCACGACCACCACCTGGTCGCCGCGCTCGAAGACCTTCGATTCGGTATAGGCCTCGCTGCTGTCCGGCAGGCGCACGTCGAACAGGTGGATCTTGTCGTAGCGCGCCACCTGCTGCCCCTGATCGTCGAACACCAGGCAGGCGGACCGCACCCGGTCGCCGCCCGCGGTCTGCAGCGGGATAGTCCCGCCGACGATCCAAAGCCCGAGGCGCCGAGCCTGCTCGGCGAGAAAGGCCTGCAGCGGACCGGCCCCGTCGGCGACCTCGGCGATGCCGAGGACATCGGTCTCCTGCATGCCCATGAAGGCGAAGTTCTCCGGCAACACCGCCAGGCGCGCGCCCTTGTCGGCCGCCTCCTGCAGCAGTCGCTTGGCCTCCAGGAGGTTCGCCTGGGGCTGGGGTCCGGAGGCCATCTGGATGGCCGCTACCTGAGTCATGTTGCTCCGCTTGTCCGTTGCGAGACCGGTCGGGGCGCCACTGCCCGCGCCGGTATCAGTCGTTGTCGGCCCCGTCGGTCTCCGCTGCCGGCTCCACCAGCACGCGTACCTGCGGGTCGTCCCAGGGGCCCGTCACCGCGTACTCGACGCGGGCCGCCTCTTCTATCTGATCCCCGATCCCCAGCACGCGTTCCGCAAGAAGCACCACAACCCCGGTCACGGGGCCGCCCACCAGGGCCCCGACGATCGGGAGCGCGGTGCGCAGGCTCGGCACGACCACGATCTCGTGATCATAGTCACGTGCCACCAGCCCGGTGCGGCCGCTCAGACGCACCTTGGCCGAGGGTCCCTCCAGGCGCAGGTCGGGCACATGCAGGTCCCCGTCGCGCAGCACGGCGTCCGCGGTCAGCTCGCTGAAGGTCAAACCCTCGGTGAACACGTCGCGGAAATCCAGCCGCAACCGCCGCGGCAGTACGTCCAGGCTGACCAGCCCCAGCAGGCGACCCGCCCCCGGCTCGACATCCGCCAGGCGCCCGTCGGACAGCGACAGCTCCACGGACCCTGTCAGCTGCGCCAGGCTCGGGGCGTACAGCGGCCCCGGCCAGACGAGCGACAGCGACCCGTCGCCGGCGCCCCCGACCAGGGCCCGCGACAGCCCCGCCGACCGCAGGGCCGCGCCCCAGTCGTCACCGGACAGGGTCGCATCCAGGCGTGTCTCCGGCAGACCCTCCCCGGACACCCGCCAGATGCCGACGGCGTCGGCGTGGAGATCGCCTTCCGGGGCACGGACCTCCAGGTCCCGGATCACCAGACCGCTGGACTGCGGCTCCAGGCCCAGTTCGATATCCGCGAAACGGTAATCGCCCAGCGCCAGGCTGTCGAGCGTCAGGTCCACCGCCGGCCAGGCCCGCGGATCCTCGAAACTCCCGGCTGTGACGGGCTGCACCTCCGCTTCGGCCTCTTCGCCAGCGCCGGTCCACTCGAGATCGTCCAGAATCAGGTGACGCAGATGCGCCTCCCAGCGATCACGCCCGCCAGCGGCCATCGGGCGCCAGCGGGCCTCGCCGGCCAGCCAGTCGGACGCCACCTCCAGATCCCAGCCCGCGTCCCCGCGCCGGCCCAGAAAGCGCAGCCCGGGCAGGTCCCGCCCGCTCCAGCGGATACGGTCGCGGATATCCAGTTCCAGGCGCGTCAGCGCCACGGCCTGCGCCGCCTCCTCGGCATCGTCGCCGGCCGCGCCCAGATCCACCGCACCGCCCCAGGGGGCCTCGCCCAGGGCCTCGAGCCACGGGTCCACCTCCAGCCGTGGCAGGCGGGCACGCACCGACACACCCGCCCCCGGCAGGGCCAGGGCGCTGGCCCGGGGAGCGCCGATCTCCAGCGCCAGGGCCTGCAGGGCAACCCCGCGCGCCGCCGTGCGGGGCTCGGCGCCGCGCACGGCCGGATCCTCGGGGGCGGCAGTCGGGGAGAGACGCAGGTGGGCCCGCAGGACCGAGCCCAGTGTCAGGTGGCCAATGCCCGCGCCGTCATGCCCCAAGGGCAGCGTCAGTTCCAGCGCGCGGGCCTCCTCCGCCGGCTTGCCGATCGGCTCCGGCCAGTCGATCGCCACACCCACCAGATCCGAGGTCAGATCCAGACGCACACCATCCACCGCCTGGCCAAGGCGCAGTTGCGCCTCCCACTGAGCCGCACCCTCCAGGTAGGGGGCCAGCTCCGGAAAATCCTCCAGCCAGGGCCCCAGGGGTTGTCTCCCGCGCGCCGTGAGCCGTGCGGTCTCGCCACCCAGGGGCCAGTCCGCCCCCAGGGTGACGGTCTCGTCATGGACACGCGCGGTCACATCCTCCGCCGCGATGCGATCGGCGGTATCGAACCGGACCTGGCCCTCGACGGCCTCCAGCACCGCGGGCCAGCCCGGGACCTCGGCGCGCGTGCCCTGGAGATCCAGCGTGCCGGCGACCCGCGTCTGGTCCATGCGCCCCTCCTGCAACGGCAGGGTCAGGGAGAGCCCCAGCCGGGTCGGGCCCGTCAGGCGCGCCTGATCGCGCAGTTCCGCCGCCTCGTCCAGCAGGTCGGCCTGACGCAGATAAGTCAGCAGATCAGCGGCATCACCATCGGCCGTGCCCTCCAGTTCGAGGACCGCGTTCTCCATATCCTCGATCCCGATCCGGGTGGCATGCACCTCGGTGTCGAGGATGCGGCCCCGCGCGTCCTCGGCGCGGAAGCCCGCGTTGTGGAACAGCAGCCGCCCGCTGACGTCCTCGGCCCTGGGCCAGCCCTCCTGGTAGTCGAGGATGCCCGCCTCGACATCCGCCCACAGGTCGAACACCCCCTCGCCGTCGGCAAACGGGAAGTCCTCTCCGCGTCCCCGGTAGGCCATGCCGCCCCCCGTGGAGACCCCGGTCACGATGCTGTCCACCAGCCACTGATAGGTGTTCTCCGGCAGGTGATACAGCGGCAGGTAGCGCGCGGTACGGTCGCCGTTGGCACGCAGGATGTCCATGGCGATATCGACCCGCGGGCCGGCCGCGTGCCCGTCCAGCCGCATCCGCATGCGCCCGCGTACCGCGGCGTCGGCATTCGCGGCATTCAGGCCCTCGCCCGCCAGATGCCAGTGCCCGGAGTCGTCACGCTCGGCGCGCAGGCGGCCACGGGCGGTGTCCAGCACCACCGGCTCGGCCAGTACCCGCGGCAGGTCGATCTCCAGGTCGCGGCTGTCCAGCAGCAGCTCCACGCCGCCGCGACGCCACTGCAGGTAGCCCGCCGCTCCCTGCACCCCGAGCCCGTGCCCGGCGGCGCGCCAGCCGAGATCCCGCACATCGGCCTCGGCCCAGACCGGCTGCAGCCGGTCCGACTCGCGGCGTGCCTCGAACCGGGCCAGGTCCAGTGTTCCGCGCGGATGGAGGTCGGCGATACGCTCGGCCAGCTCGGGCGCCGCCTGGCGCAGCAGGGTGAGCAGGGGCGCGTAGGGCTCGACGTCGACATCGCGGGCCGCCAGCTCCACCGCATCCACCACCAGCTCGCGGGGCTCGCCCTCCAGGCGGTAGGCCAGGCGCAGGTCCCCGGAACCCGGCCGCGTCCCGCTCCAGGACGACCGGTGCCGACCGTCCCGGACCCGCCAGTCGAATCGATGGCCGATGGCCGGACCGTCCGGTTCCCCGGCCAGGCCAAGAGTCGTCTCGTGATCCCCGCGCAGCCAGGCCATGCGGCCATCGTCGAGCGCACCCCACAGGCGCAGCGTCGCGGTGCCCTCGGGCGCGGGCCAGCCCAGGTAGGCCAGCCACGGCTGCCAGGCGGTCAGGTCCACCGCATCCGCTTCGAGGAAGAAACGCGCATCGCGCAGATCGGCCGCCGGCGCCTGCAACCCGAGCACGAAATGCCCGCCCGCATCCGGCGCATCCAGGGCCCCGTCGAGAAACAGCCGCAGCGAGCCATCGTGCGCCGTGCGCAGGGCCGCCCGGTCCAGCCGCGCGGCGGACTCCAGGCCCGCGCCGCGGTCCTCCCAGATCAGCCGGATCGCCTCCGCCTCGACATCGGGCCACTGCGCCACCGGGATGGTGAGCAAGCGCCCCTCACCCATGCCGATCTCGCGCCCGTGGAGAGAAAACCGGCCATCGGCATGGCGCACCAGGCGCAGGTCCACCCCCTCGACCCGCACCGCCAGCGCCGGATGCCGGCTGCGCAGGCTGGCCCCGGCACTCAGCGATATCCCGAGGCGCTCGATGGCAACCGGCTCGCCCTCGGGCATCGCCACCCGGACCTCCCGCGCCACCAGCGCCGGGGACCAGCCGGCCCAGCCCAGTTCGATGCCCGCGGCGGAGACCTCGCGCTCCAGTTGCTCGCTGACGGTCGTCTCCACCCAGGCGTGCAGGCCGTCCCAGTGCGGCAACGCCAGGCGCAATGCCAGGATGGCGATCACCAGCGCCAGCACCAGGGCCAGCAGGATCCCCAGGGCCACCCGTACACTTTGTGAACGGATGCTCATTTTTCACCCACCCGATCAAAACGCGGCCTGCCCGGCCGACCGGGACCCCGATCCATGCTGGGTCCGCACGCGTGCTTCACCTTGGTGTCTCTCCCTCCCCGCTGGCGACGATCGCCCGCACCGGGCGAGCATCTAGATTAGGTATAGCTCAGACGAAGACCACGTCGAACTGTTCCTGGGTGTAGAGCGTCTCCACCTGGAAGCGGATGGGGATGCCGACAAAGCTCTGCAGCTCCGCCAGCGCGGCGGATTCCTCGTCCAGCAGCAGGTCGATCACGTTCTGCGACGCCAGGACCCGCAGCTCGCGCGCGTCGTACTGGCGCACCTCGCGCAGGATCTCGCGGAACAACTCGTAGCAGACGGTCTCCGCCGATTTGAGGTAGCCGCGCCCGCCACAGACCTGGCAGGGCTCGCACATCTGGTGCTCCAGGCTCTCGCGGGTACGCTTGCGGGTCATCTCCACCAGCCCCAGTGGCGAGACGTCGCAGATCTGCGTCTTCACGTGATCCCGTTCCAGCGCCTTTTCCAGCGCGCGGATTACCTGGCGCTTGTGCTCGTCGTCCTGCATGTCGATGAAATCGATGATGATGATCCCGCCGAGATTGCGCAGGCGCAGCTGGCGCCCGATGGCCTGGGCCGCCTCCAGGTTGGTCTTGAAGATCGTCTCCTCGAGCTTGCGATGGCCGACAAAGCCGCCGGTGTTGATGTCGACCGTGGTCATCGCCTCGGTCTGGTCGAAGATCAGGTAGCCACCGGACTTCAGCTCCACCTTGCGCTCCAGGGCGCGGTGGATCTCCTCCTCGACGTTGAACAGGTCGAAGATCGGGCGCTCGCCGGGGTAATGCTCGATGTGCCCGATCAGTTCCGGCAGGTAGCGTTCGACGAAGCTGCAGACCTTCTGATAGGTCTCGCGCGAGTCGATACGGATGCGCTCGATATCCACTCCCACCATGTCGCGCAGGATGCGCTCGACCAGCGGCAGGTCGGCGTAGACCTCGGTCCCCGGCGGCGCGCTGGCGGCCTGCTCCTGCAGGCTGTCCCAGACCTTCTTCAGGAAGGCGGTATCGTTGTACAGGGCCTCGTAGTCGGCCAGCTCCGCGGCGGTGCGCACGATGAAGCCGTGCTGCGGGGCCAGCTCGTCACGCAGCTGCTCGATGGACTCGCGCAGCCGCGCGCGCACGCCCTCGTCCTCGATGCGCGTGCTCACCCCGACATTCGACTGGTTCGGCATCAGCACCAGGTTGCGCGACGGCAGCGTGATGTAGGTGGTCAGGCGCGCGCCCTTGGACCCCAGCGGGTCCTTGACCGCCTGGACCAGGACGTCCTGCCCCTCGCGCAGCAGTTCGCGGATGCCCTCGCGCGCCGGCGCCGCGCCGCCATTGGCGGTCCCGTTGCCCGCGGCGGTTGCCGGGGCATCCCCGCCCGACAGCGCATTGCCATTGAGCTCCTCGCGCTCCACCGGCGCCACGTCGGAGGCGTGCAGGAAGGCGGTACGCTCCAGGCCGATGTCGACAAAGGCTGCGTCCATGCCCGGCAGCACGCGCACCACCCGGCCCTTGTAGATGTTGCCCACGATCCCGCGGCGACGGGTGCGTTCCAGGTGCAGCTCGGTCAGGACGCCGTTTTCCACCAGGGCCACACGGCTCTCCTGGGGCGTCACATTCATCAGGATCTCGGTTCCGGTCATGCGTTCTTCTTGTTATCGAATGGGGACCAACCAGCCGCCGGGCCCGCGGGCGAGCGCGGCGGAGGTCCGGGATTTCGGGCTACTTGGTGACGGCTTCGGCCGAACCGGCCTCGCCGTCCGTCGAGGTTTCGGGCGGCGGGTGCTGGGCTCGCGGCCAGGACTTGATCACCGCATGCACCAGGGTCGCCAGCGGGATGGCGAAGAACACCCCCCAGAGCCCCCAGATGCCGCCAAACACGAACACCGCGGCGATAATCGCCACCGGGTGCAGGTTGACCACCTCGGAGAACAGCAGCGGCACCAGCACGTTGCCGTCGAGGAACTGGATCACCCCGTAGGCGATCAGCACCCAGGCGAACTCGGAACTCAGGCCGAACTGGAAATAGGCGACCGCGGCCACCGGGATGGTCACCACCGCCGCCCCGATGTACGGGATGATCACCGAGATGCCCACCATGAACGACAGCAGCACCGCGTATTCCAGCCCGAACCAGTTGAAGGTCAGGAAGGTGACCGCCCAGACGATCACGATCTCGATGAACTTGCCGCGCACGTAGCTGGCGATCTTCAGGTTCACCTCGCGCCACACCTGGCTGGCCAGGTGGGTATCCCGGGGCATGAACCCGCGCACCCAGCCGAGGATCAGGTCACGGTCCTTCAGCATGAAGAACACCATCAGCGGGACCACGATCAGGTAGATCACCACGTCCACGATGTGCCGCGCCGAGGACAGCGAGAAGGACACCACACGCTGCCCCAGCAGGGTCGCCTCGGCGCGGATCGCCCCCATCAGCTCGAGGACCTGTTCGTCGGTAATCAGCTGCGGGTAGCGCTCGGGGAGCTGCAGCAGCAGCTTCTGGCCCTCCGAGATCATGCCCGGCAGCTCGCGCACCAGCTGGGTCACCTGGGCCGACATCAGCGGCACCACACTGAACAGCGCCGCAACGGTCAGTGCCAGGAAGGCCAGCAGCACGCAGGTGACCGCGAGGATACGCGGGATGTGCCAGAGGACCAGCCTCCGTACCGCGCCCTCCAGCAGGTAGGCAATGATCAGCGAGGCCAGCAGCGGCGCCAGGATACGCCCGGCAAAGATGATGACCAGGAATCCCGCGAGCAGCAGAAACGCCAGGATCACCACCTGCGGATCGGTGAAATGACGCTGGTACCACTGACGCAGGATGTCGATCATCGCGACGCTCCTCCCGCCTCCGGGTCATCCCCGTCCGCGGAACGGGTCGGGTCCTGGGCCACCGCCTTCTCGTAATGGGTACGGAAGACGACCTCCAGCTCGTCGATCACCTCCACCGCCGGGCGCCCCTGCATCACGTGCTGGCCCATCAGGGCCGAGGTCTCGTTCAGCAGCTTGGAGCGATCCAGCATGTGGTAGGTCGCCGACAGGCGGCGCATGGCCTTGATCACCGACTCGCTCTCCGGCCGCGGAATGGGCTCCGGCTCGGGCACCGGCTCCGGTGCGGGGGCCGGCGATTCCTGCTCCAGAAAGCGGGCAAACTTCAGCAGGCTGGCCTGGTCCTCGGGCGACAGCCGCGCCGCGATCTCGGCGATCGCCCGCGCCGGGTCCTCGCGGCCCTTCTTGCGCGCGCCCCCCAGCACCGAGCCGAGATCACCTCCCGACAGACCGCCATCGCTGCCCATGCCCAGTGGAGGGATCATCCCTCGTCCTCGATCTTCAGGCTGAATACCGGCATCTTGCGGCGCTCCTGCATCAGGCCCAGCGCCTTCACCAGCGCCACGATCACGTCCTCGGTCACCTTCTGCATCTCGCCCCATTCCACGCGCGCCTCGCCCAGGAGTTCGCCCATGTTCGGCGGCGGGTTGTGACGCGCCTCCATAATGATGTCCTCGAGCATCCCGGGCTTCATCTCGGGTCGAAACAGCATGCCATAGGTCAGTTCGTCCGGCCGGATCGCCAGCCAGTCGCCGTCGTCGTCCACCAGCACCGGCTGCACGCCGTCCGGCAGGTCGACCCGGCCATTGACCAGTTGCAGCACCCGTCGGCCATCCAGGGCCTCGGCGAGTTCGTCGCCCTCGCCCGCCGCGGTCTTGTGTGCGGTCACGAAACGCGCGCGATACATCGGGTCCTCGTGCGCGGTGCCACCGGCCTGCTCGGCCACCAGCAATCCGCCCATGCCGATCCCGACTACCGGGCGCTTCGAACGGCGAAAGATGTCGATCAGCGACAGCTCGTCCGGGACCTGCGGGTTCTCCTCGTGATCCGCGGTCGGCCAGGCGCCGCCCAGCAGCCACAGCCCGTCGAACTGGGCCGCGGAACCGGGCAGATCCTGCCCCACGAACGGCCGATAGTAGGAAAAGCCAATATCGCGTTTTTCCAGCTGTGACTCGATCAGTCCGAGAAACTCGGAATAGGTATGCTGCACTACGCAGTAGTTCTTCATGTCGCGTCTATCCTGATTTTGTATTCGGGGCCGGGCGAGGGAAACACGGATCGGGGCCGGCTCGCGGCGGCGTCACTCCGACCGGCGACCCAGGCGCATGACGGCGGTGCCGTTGCCCGGCACCGCGTACCTCAATCCCGGTTTTCCTCTGCCGTGCAGTATCCGCGCAGGAACTGCATCAACACCTCCAGCGTGGGCACGCGGAACTTCTGCCGCGCGTGCACCAGGGAGATCGGCCGTTCCAGCGGCGGTGACAGTGGCAGTGCCACCAGTTCGCCCAGTTCCAGCTCCTTGGCCACCACCGCCTCGGACAGCACCGAAAGCCCCATACGGGCCACTACCGCGCCCTTGATCGCCTCCGAACTGCCCAGTTCCATGCAGCCCCGCAGGCTGCTGCGGTCGTACCCGGCGCGCCCAAGGTACTCCATGATGACCTCGCGGGTCCCGGAACCCTCCTCGCGGCATATGAATGGACGCTCGATGAAGTCCGCGACGCGGACGCTCTCGCGCGTGGCCAGTTCGTGATCCGGCGGCACGATCAGGCGCAACTGATCGACCAGGCAGGGCTGCACCTGCAGGCTGCGGTGAGTCACCGGGGCCTCGACAATGCCGAGATCCACGCTGCCCTCCTCGACCATGAGCACCACGCTCTCGGTATTGCCCACCCGCAGGCGGATGCCGATATCCGGATGCTCGCGGCGAAAGGCCCCCAGCAGGGCCGGCAGCATGTACTCCGCCACCGTGGTACTGGCCCCGATCACCAGCGCCCCGCCATTCGCGCCCTTCAGCTCGCGCAGGGCGGCCTCCAGCTCGCCGTAGGTGTCGAAGATGCGTTCGGCATAGCGCTGCACGAGCCGCCCGGCATCGGTCAGTGTGACCCGATTGTGATTGCGATCGAACAACCGGGTATCCAGCTGTTCCTCCAGCTGCCGCACCTGGAAGGTCACCGCCGGCTGCGTCATGTGCAGCACCTCGGCGGCGCGGGTGAAGGACAACAGGCGCGCAACCGTTAGAAAGACCTGCAACCGCCGATCAGCCATGCCGCCCCGTCCTGGAGAATAAAGTCCGTACCATCCCCGGATGCTACCAAGCCCCCGCGACGGGCAACAGCGACCCGCCGCCCGGATGCATCGGCCCGGATTATGCCCCCGCCCGCGCGAGAAACGTCTATAAGGGAATCACGACATCATGGCGCAAGCCGAAGGAACCGGAATGGGGGCATCCCCGTACCACGCCTGGTCGCATGGGCGCTCGCAAGGCATCCACAAGCGCTGGAGGGTCGCCGGGACTGCCGCCGCCGCGCTCCTGATGGTACTGGTCACCCTGCTGGTCTATCAGACCGGCGGCACCTCCACGGCCTATCTCAACTTCATCCTGATCCCGGTGCTGCTGGGGGCGGCCCTGTTCGGCCTGTGGGGCGGGCTGGCCTTCGGGCTGCTGGCCGGCCTGCTCCTAGGGAGACGCTGATTGAATCGCACGTCCGCGTTGGCGCCCCCTGTTTTCCGAGACAAGGCGCGGCGTGCAGCGGGTAGTGGTTCTACCCGCAAGCGGCGCAACGCAGGATCGGGGAACAGGGGGCACCAACCCCACAAGCCATCGAAATCAGGGGCTCGGCCGCTTTTGCGCGCGCACGGCGTTGCGGCTCCCTTGTGCAGAATGACTGCACGGCAGTCACCGCGCCTTGTTCGCACGCAAAAGCGACTCGAGCGCGGACGTGCGATTCAATCAGCGTCTCCCTGGGGCCCTTCATGCCCCTGGACACCACCACCGGGGCGGCCCAGCCCGCCCTGAACTGGCTCACGCGCACGGGCATCTACGTGGTGCTGGGCGGCTTCTCCGGCTGGCTCTTCGACACCCTGCGGCGGCATTCCGGCCGTCTGCTGGAGCAGGCCTACACCAACCCGGTAACCAACCTGCCCAACCGCGAGTCGCTGGAACAGTACGTCCAGCAGCTGATGCGCCAGGCGGAGGCCCCGCAGGCCGCCGCCACACGGGTGTTCGTGATCAGCCTGCAAATGGACAACTACCAGGACAGCATCAGCGCCCTGGGCCTGGCCGCCGAGCGCCCCCTGCTGCGCGGCATCGCCGACCGCATGCAGGGCGTGGCCGGTCCTGCCGGGGCCGATGTGTTTCATATCCACGACGACCACTTCGCGCTGATCCTGCCGCACCGCGGGCGCAAGGAGGCCCTGGCGGTGACCCAGGCCGTGATCGACGCCCTGCAGGCCCCCTTCGAGGTCTTCGACATCCCGGTGTATCTCGGGGCCCACGCGGGGATCTCGTCCTTCCCCTTCCACGAGCAGGACGAGCCAACCCGGCTGCTGACCAAGGCCTGGATGGCCATGCACCAGGCGAGCCATTCGGGCCGGCGCTACCGCAGCTATGACCGGCGCAGCGACGACCACAGCCTGCATACGGTCGAGCTCCTCGGCGAGCTTCAGGGCGCCCTGGACGACGGCCAGCTGCACCTGCACTACCAGCCCAAGGTGGACCTGGAGACCCGGCAGCTGATCGGGCTGGAGGCCCTGCTGCGCTGGGAACACCCCACGCGCGGCCGCATCTCGCCGGGCGACTTCATCCCGCAGGCCGAGCGCACCGGACTGATCCACGAGCTGACGCGCCGCGTCCTGCGCCTGGCCCTCGCGGACCTCGCCACCCTGCGCGAGCACGGCCTGGCCATGCCGGTCAGCGTGAACATCTCCGCACGCAATTTCCTCGACCCGGCGTTCGCCGATCATCTGCTGGAACAGGTACACGCCTCCGGCCTGCCCCCCTGCGCCCTGGAACTCGAGTTCACCGAGACCGCCCTGATGGCCGATCCGGACGAGGTGATCACCGCCCTCAACCGCCTGACCGCCGCCGGGCTCGCGCTCGCCATCGACGACTTCGGCACCGGCTACTCCTCGCTGGCCTATCTCAAGCGGATGCCGGTCACCACCCTCAAGATCGATCAGGCCTTCGTGCGCCAGATGCTGGAACACGCGGTGGATGCCCAGATCACCCGTGCCAGCATCAGCCTGGCCCGCGATCTCGGGCTGAAGGTGGTGGCCGAGGGGGCCGAGGACGCCGCCACCCTGGACACCCTGCAACAATGGGGCTGCGACGCGGCCCAGGGCTTCGGCATCGCCCGGCCGATGCCGCTGGATGCGACGCTGGCCTGGGCCCGCGAATGCGGCGTGGCGCCCCGGGTCCGGGCCCACTGCGCCCCCGGGGCCAACTGAGCGCGCCGCGGCAGACCCGGTTTTCCCTTGCACCGGCCCCGGGGCTGCGCTATAGTCCGCCGTCTTTCTGGTAGACCCAAATTCCGGAGTCCCCCGATGGCCCGAGTATGTCAGGTGACCGGCAAGCGCCCGGCGACCGGTAACAACGTTTCGCACGCCCACCGCAAGACGCGGCGGCGCTTCCTGCCCAATCTGCACTCCCACCGTTTCTGGGTGGAGAGCGAGAACCGTTTCGTACGCCTGCGCGTCAGCAGCAAGGGCATGCGCATTATCGACAAGCGCGGCATCGACGCGGTCCTGGCGGACTGCCGTGCCCGCGGTGAAAAGGTCTAAGGAGGCTTCACGATGGCTGCCAAGTCCGCACGCGACAAGATCCGCCTGGTGTCCTCCGCCGGCACCGGCCACTTCTACACCACGTCCAAGAACAAGCGGAACATGCCCGAGAAGATGGAGATCAAGAAGTTCGATCCCGTCGTCCGCAAGCACGTGATGTACAAGGAAGCCAAGATCAAGTAATCGCGCCTCCCGGCACGATTGCCTGATCCCGGGCGAAAAAGGGCCCGGCCCGCTCACGCGGTGCCGGGCCCTTTTTGTGTCTGCGTGTTGTGTCTGCGTGGCCGGAAGCCCCGGATGCACCGCAACGCGTACCCGGGGCCTATCCTCAAACGGGATCCGGCTGACCACCCTTCCCGGATGCCGCGCTGCCCTCCGCGGCGGTCTCCGCCCAGCGCGTCATCACGCGCCCCCAACGATGCGCGGTCGCCGGGTCCAGTTCGATCTTGGTATAACGTTCGCCATCGCGGATAATAACCCGCAGCAACGGAACCCCCGAGTCGTGCAGGATCTGACGCAACTCCACGACTTCGCCAAATGGCGCATCAATCGAATCCATGGTGCGTGTGTTCCTCCCGAGCCGGCCTGCCGCACTTCGTCGTGGCCGCCCATCCGTGATTGATCGTGTTCACCTGACGCAAGCATGCAACCAATTTTTGTCGGCCGGCAACCCATCTTCGACGATCAGGAGAACCTGATCGGCTTCGAGCTCCTCTTTCGCGCGGGGCACATGGATACCGCCTCGGTCACCGACGGCGACCTGGCCACCTCCGATCTCCTGCGCAGCGCCTTTATCGACATCGGGCTGGAGCATCTCGTCGGCGAGCACCTGGCATTCGTCAATCTGACCCGCGGCTTCCTCGAGCACGACGTCATCACCAGCCTGCCACCGGAGCAGGTGGTGCTGGAGATCCTCGAGGATGTCGAGATCGACACCGAGGTGGTCGCCGCCGTGCGACGCCTGAAGGCCCGGGGCTTCCGCATTGCGCTCGACGACTACCAGTTCCAGGAGAGCCACGCGGAACTGGTCGAGCTGGCCGATCTCGTCAAGCTCGACGTGCTGACCCTGGGCCGCGAACGCCTGGAGCAGGAAGTCGACACCCTGCGCGGCTTCGGAGTGGAACTGCTGGCCGAGAAGGTCGAGACCGCCGAGGACTATGCGCGCTGCCGACACCTCGGGTTCAGCCTGTTCCAGGGCTTTCACCTGTCCTTCCCCCACGTGATCGAGGGGCAGCGCCTGGAGAGCCTGGAGCTCGCCCTGCTGCGCCTGCTGAAGGCCCTGCAGGCACCCGATCCCACGCCGGCCGAACTGGAGAGCCTGATCGCCGCCGAACCGGGGCTGGCGATCCAGTTGCTGCGCCTCGCCAACAGCCCGGCCTACCGGGGCCGGCGGGCCACGGACTCCCTGTACGACGCGATCCTGCGGCTGGGCCAGGGGCGAATCAAGCGCCTGGCGATGCTGATGGTCCTGCGCGGCGCCGACGGCCAGAGCCACGGTCTCGAACAGGTCATGATCCGCGCCCGCATGGGCATGCTGATGGCCCGCGCCCTGGGCCTGCCCCCGGAGGAATGCGAGCGCTATTTCACGCTCGGCATGCTGTCCGGCCTGGACCGGGTGCTGGGTGTGCCGCTGCGGCGCATCCTCGGCGAACTCCACCTGTCCACGGAGATGGAACAGGCATTGCTGGAGGGGAGCGGCCCGCTGGCGCCGCTGCTGGCGACCATTGCCGCCTTCGAGGGCCCCGCGCTGCCGCCCGACAGCGCGAATGCCCCCGTCCCCGCGCCGGTCTCCAGCCGCCTCTACCTGGAAGCCGTACGCTGGACCGAGGACCTTCTCGCATCCCTGGCGGAGCCCTAGACGATGCCCCTCACCCTGCGCAGCCAGCTGATGCCGGAAGCCGCGACAGGCCCCGACACGGGGTTGCGGATCCGGCTGCGCGAGCCCGCAGGGATCGAGGCCGCGCGCGGCACCCTCGAGATCCATCCGGGCCTGAGCCCCCTGGCACCGGATGACTATGTCGAATACTGGACCGCCCCCGGCACACCGCGCTCATCCCGCGAGGGCCCCGTGCACCTGCTGGAACACGACGATGTGCTGTTTGCGAGCTGGACCGGCCCGGACCACGGACTGCGGGAGCAGACCGAACAGGCCTATCAGTCGCTGCTGGCCGCCTGCCGCACGCGCGGCTACGAACACCTGGCGCGCATCTGGAACTTCTTCGGCGATATCCACGGCGAAGAGGACGGACTGGAACGCTACCAGGCGTTCTGTGTCGGGCGCGCCGCCGCCCTGGAGGCCCTGCAGGTCCCGCTGGCCAGCATGCCGGCCGCCACCGCGATCGGTGGCGACCGGCGCCAGCTGGTGATCTACCTGATCGCCACCCGGACACCGGCGAAACCGCTGGAGAACCCGCGCCAGGTCAGCGCCTACCACTACCCGGCGCGCTACAGCCCGAAGAGCCCGACCTTTGCCCGCGCCACACAACTGGATACGGCCGACGGCCCGCTGATCCTGCTCTCCGGCACCGCCAGCATCGTCGGCCACGAGAGCCGGCACCCGGACGACGTAGTGGCCCAGGCGCGCGAGACCCTCGCCAACCTCCAGGCCCTGCACAATACCGCCGGGCGCAAGCTGCCCCGGCCGTCCTGGTTGCGTGTCTACCTGCGCCGCCCGGAGGACCGCCCCCGGGTCGCGGCCGTGCTGGCGGAACACTACAACGCGGCCCACCCGGGTCCGATCGTGCAGTGGGTGCGCGGCGACATCTGCCGCCGCGAGCTGCTGCTGGAGATCGAGGGCGTGCATGCCTGAACTGCCCGAGGTCGAGACCACCCGACGCGGACTGGAACCCCTGCTGGCCGGGCGCCGCATCACCGCCTTCGAGGTCCGCGAGCCACGCCTGCGCTGGCCCGTCCCCGAAGACCTGACCAGGCGACTGACCGACGCGCAGGTCCACCGACTGGCCCGCCGGGCCAAGTATCTCCTGCTGGAGACGGATCGCGCCGGCGTGCTGCTGCACCTGGGGATGTCCGGCAGCCTGCGCTACTGCCCGCCGGAGACACCACTGCGGCGCCACGACCACCTGATCGTGCACCTCGACAACGGCTATCAGGTCCGACTGCATGACCCGCGCCGCTTCGGCTGCTGTCTGCCGCTACCGGACGACGGCACCCCGCATCCGCTCCTGGCTGAGCTCGGCCCGGAACCCCTGGACCCCGCATTCGATGGCGACACCCTCTTCCTGCGCAGCCGCGGCCGCCGTGGCCCGGTGAAGGCCTTCATCATGGACCAGGCCATCGTGGTCGGGGTCGGCAACATCTACGCCACCGAGGCCCTGTTCCTCGCCGGCATCCGGCCCGGTCGCGCGGCCGGCCGGGTCACCCGCGCGGAATACCAGCGCCTGGCCGCACACATCAAGGCCGTACTGGCCGAGGCCATCGAGCAGGGCGGGACCACCCTGCGCGACTTCCTCCGCGAGGACGGTACCCACGGCTACTTCCGCCAGTCCCTGCACGTCTACGGCCGCGCCGGGGAACCCTGCCACGTCTGCGCCGATGTACTGCGCACCCGCCGCATCGGCCAGCGCGCCAGCAGCTACTGCCCCACCTGCCAGAAATAGCCGCCCGCTGTGGCCTGGAGGCCGCGAAAGGCTTTTTTACCACAGAGGGCACGGAGGACACGGAGAAGGGCGGGTCACAGGAAGACAGGAAGCTCGCGAAGGTTTCTTCTGGTATGGAGTGTGATCGCGGTCATACCAACCCTCGAGAAGCGGAGAGCCTGGATATCACCCAGGACAAGACCGATTGCCAGCCCACTACAAACCGCCCTTGGTCTTCTCCGTGCACTCGGTCTCCTCTGTGGTGCAAAAATGCCCTTGACCTTCTTCGTGCCTTCGTGGTGAATCAAAACGACCGCACCAAGGCACATTGCCGCCGGCTCGCCCGGTTCAAAGGTAGCGCGAGACGCGGGGCACGGCGTCCAGCAGGTGGCGGGTGTACTCGGCCTTCGGGCTGGCCAGCACCTCCTCGGTGGCGCCGATCTCTTCCATGCGTCCGTCGTGCATCACCAGCATGCGATCGGAGAAGTACTCGACCACGCCCATGTCGTGGGTGATGAAGATCATCGCCAGACGCCGCTCGGCCCGCAGCCGGGCAAGGATCTGCAACACCTCGGCCTGCACCGACACGTCCAGCGCACTGGTGACCTCGTCGCAGATGATCACGTCCGGATCCAGCACCAGGGCCCGCGCGATCGCGATGCGCTGGCGCTGACCGCCGGAGAACTCGTGCGGATAGCGCCACAGGGTATCTTCCGGCAGCGCCACCTGCTGCAGGACCTGCCCGGCCAGGGCGATGCGTTCGTCCACGTCCGCCCCGATGCCGTGCACCGCCATCGGCTCGGTCAGCAGCGTCAGCACGTTCAGGCGCGGATTCAGGGACGAGGCCGGGTCCTGGAACACCACCTGCAGGTGGCGCCGCAGTCGGCGCAGGGGCTTGCGCGGCATGCGGGTCAGCGACTCGCCGCGGTAGCGGACCTCGCCACCGGTCGGTTCCACCAGGCGCAGGATGGCCCGGCCCAGGGTGGTCTTGCCACAGCCGGATTCGCCGACCACCGCCAGCACCTCGCCGTTCTCCAGCTCGAAACTGACATCGTCCACCGCGCGCACCACGTCGACCTGGCGGCGCATCAGCCCCTTGAGCACCGGGAAGTGCACCTGCAGCCCGGAGACCTGCAGCAGCGCATTGCGTCCGGCGCCCGGCACCGGCGGCAGCGGGGGCAGATTCTCCGGCAGGGCCTGGATCAGCTTGCGCGTATAAGCATCCTGCGGGTCGCGCAACAACGGCAGGCACTCGCCCTGCTCTACCAGACGCCCCTCGCGCATCACCGCCACGCGGTCGGCCACCGAGGCCACCACCCCGAAGTCGTGGGTGATCAGCAGCACCGCCATGCCGTTCTTCTCGCGCAGGCGGTCGATCAGCTTCAGGATCTCGGCCTGGATGGTCACGTCCAGCGCGGTAGTCGGCTCGTCCGCGATCAGCAGGTCCGGCTCCGCCACCAGCGCCATCGCGATCATTACCCGCTGGCGCTGCCCGCCGGAGAGCTTGTGCGGATACTCGTCGCGGCGCTGTTCGGGGTTCGGCAGCTGCACCTCGCGCAGCACCTCCAGCGTGCGCGCGGCGCGCTGCTCCGGGCTCATCTGGGGGCGGTGCAGACGCAGCACCTCCTCGATCTGATCGCCCACGGTCAGCACCGGATTCAGCGAAGTCATCGGCTCCTGGAAGATCATCCCCACTCGGTCGCCGCGTACCTGCTGCATCGCCGGGGCTGGCAGCCCCAGCAGTTCCTGGCGTCCCTCGCGCCCGGCCAGCCAGACCTCGCCCGTGGGGCGCTCGAAGCCCTCGTCCAGCAGGCGCATGATCGCCAGCGCGGTGATCGACTTGCCGGAACCCGACTCCCCGACCAGCGCGAACAGTTCGCCACCGCGGATGGCGAAGCTCGCCTCCGCAACCAGCGGTGCCTCGCTGTCACGGTGACGGATCTGCAGGTTGCGCACCTCCAGCATGTTCAGCGCACCCCGCCGCTGGTCGCGCTGGTGGCACCGGCCGCCGGACGCGCGCCGGCATCGCGATTGGCACTGCGCGCGGCCGAGCGCGCGTGCGGGTCCACGGCGTCGCGCAGGGCCTCGCCGATCAGGTTGTAGGCGAACACCGTCAGGAAGATCGCCCCGCCGGGGAAGGCCGCCATCCACCAGTTGAAGGTGGAACTCTGTACCGCCTGGTTCAGCATCTGCCCCCAGGAGGGATCATCCACCAGACCCAGGCCGAGGAACGATAGCGTCGCCTCGGCGAGGATGGCCGAGGCGACCCCGAAACTGGCCGCCACCAGGATCGGCGCGATCCCGTTCGGCAGCATGTGCCGGAACAGGATCGACGGCAGCGACAGCCCCGACGCGATCGCCCCCTGCACGAAGTCCTGCTGGCGCAGGCGCAGGAACTCCGCGCGCACATAGCGCGCGTAGCCGGACCAGGAGGTCAGGCCGATGATCAGCATCATCAGGTACAGCGAGCGACCGAAGAAGGCGACGAAGGTCAGCAGCAGGAACAGCGTCGGGATCGCCTCGAAGATCTCCACCAGGCGCATGCCGATGATGTCCACGATCCCCGAGAAGTAGCCCATCAGCCCGCCCAGGATCACCCCGATCCCCAGCGCGATCCCGGTGGCGATGAAGCCGATGGACAGCGCGATGCGCGAGGCGTGGATCATGCGCGAGAGGACATCCGCACCGGTGTCGTCAGTGCCGAACCAGTGCACCCGATCCGGCGCCTCGCGCGGGGCCTCCAGGCCGGTATCGGCATAGTCGCGCAGGTAGTCGCGCGGCGAATACGGGATCGGGGCGCGAATCACAGTCTGGTATTCGCCCATGCGCTCGGCCTCGCGGTACTGATCGTGGATCACCAGCGACGGCGGCGAGACCGTCTGCCAGGCCACCGCGGCCAGCACCGCGCCCAGCGCGGCCCACAGCCCGAAGCGTCGCCAGGGCCGCCCGGGCAGGCGCCAGAAGACCAGCGCCAGCACCAGCAGACCGAACAGCGTCACGTCGGCTGCCGTCAGATAGCGCAGGAAGGGCATCGCCCACTCGCCGTCGGTGGTCTGCACCAGCAGCGGATGGGAGGTCGCCAGCACCGGCGCGAGGATCGCCACCAGGGTCAACAGCGCGATCCAGCCAATCCCGAGGCGCGCGCCCCAGCGCAGCAGGACCTCGCCCACCACGCGCCGCGCCCAGGAGCGGCTGCGGCGACCCCCGGTTTCCGGATGGCGGCTCGGCTCAGTCATAGTTCACCCGCGGATCGACGATGGCGTAGGCGAGGTCCGCCAGCAGGTAGCCGACCAGGGTCAGCACCCCGGAGATCAGGGTGATCGACAGCACCAGTTCGCGGTCGCGCGTCTGCACGGCCTCCACCGCCAGCTTGCCCATGCCGTCAATGGAGAAGATGGCCTCCACGATCACCGACCCGGCCAGCAGCGAGGGCAGCAGGGTGGCGGACACGGTGATCAGCGGCAGCAGGGAGTTGCGGAACACGTGGCGCCACAGCACGTCGTGCTCGGCGACCCCCTTGGCCCGCGCGGTGCGCGCATAGTCCGAGGTCAGGTTCTCCAGCACCGCCGAGCGCGACAGCTTGGCCAGGAACGCCAGCCCGCCGTAGGACAGACACAGCACCGGCAGCACCAGATGCCAGGCCCGATCCAGCAGGAAGCCGGGCACCATGCTGCCCGGCGCCAGTCCGAGGGCCAGCGCAAGCCCCGCGCCCAGCCCCAGCGTGCCCAGATAGAAGCCGCGCAGCACCCCCCAGTCACTGTGCGCCATCAGCCAGCCGACCGCGGCGCCGACCCCCATGGCGACCCCGGTACTGACCGTCCCGGCAACGGCCAGGTCGCGGAACATCAGCCAGCCACACAGGGCCCCGAGCACGGCCCCGAGCCCGCCACGGATCCGCGCCGGCAGGGTTCGCGCCAGGTAGATCCCCAGGGCCGCGCCCAGAAACGGCAGGACCAGCAGCAGCGGCAGGGCCCACACCACCTCCACCGTCGGCAGGAAGGTCATGTCCAGTGCCGCGCGCTGGCTGATGCCCCCGGTGGGAAACCACTGCCAGAACTGGTCGGAGGCGAAGAAGCCGATCAGCAGCACGCCCGCCAGCATGGTCGGCACCGACCACAGCGCCAGCAACACCACGCCGGATTGCGAGTCGAAGGCCTGGCCGTGCTGGGTGGCCGCGCGCACCCCCACGGCCACCGCGACGATGTAGATCAGCGGGATCGACAGCACGTTCAGCAGCAGCGTAATCGGCAACCGCTCCGCGATCAGGTCGACCACCGGGCGGCCGTAGCGAAAACTGGTCCCCAGGTTGGGCGCCTTGAAGTGCGGCCATCCGGTCAGCGAACCGTCCGCGTCCTGGGCGAATCCGATCGGCGAGATGTTGTTGAGCCAGCGTCCGAACTGCACCGGCGCCGGTTGATCCAGGCCGTAGAGGCGGTTGTAGTACTCCTCCATCGCCTTCTGCGCCTGCGGCTCCAGGCCCTGCCCCTCCACCAGGGTCAGGGCGCTGATGCCCCCGGGCGCCGCCGCCATCACCGCGAACACGACCACGGTGATGCCGAACAGGGTCGGCACCATCAGGATCATGCGGCGCAGGATATAGGTCAGCATCCCGCGCGCCGCCTGCCGATCGGTTCCACTACGTGGCCCATGGGCGACTACTGTCCGTAGCGCTGGAGTTCGAAGGGCACGTAGATCTCCAGCGGCACCGCCCCGAGGTTCAGCCCCAGCGCGGTCTGTTCCAGGTTCTGGATGCGCCGGTCGATGAAGGCCAGCGTCTGGCGCCGCATCAGGAAGGTGTAGGGCTGGTCCTCGTGCAGGATGCGCTCGGCCTCGCGCCACAGCTCCATGCGCGCCGGCTCGTCCACCTCGCCGCGGGCCGCCTCGATGATCGCGTCCAGCTCGGGGTTCTGGTAGTGGATAAAGTTATCGCCGCCGGAAACGGTCTGGCTGGAGTGGAACATCTGGTAGATATCCACCTCGACGCCACTGGTCCAGCCCAACGTGATGGCGTCGAAGTCCTGGCGACTGAGCTTTTCCAGCATCACCGACCACTCGGTCGGCTGGGGCCGCATCTCCACTCCGGCACGCGCATAGAGATCGCGCAGGAACAGAGCGATGCGGCGGGTGTCCTCATTGTCCTGGAAATACGCCAGCTCGAAGGAGAACGGCTCGCCGTCCTCGTTCACCAGCACGCCATCCCGGTTACGCTCGCGGTAGCCGGCCTCGGCGAGCAGCTCCAGGGCCCGCTCGACATCAAAGGGGATCGGTTCGAGATCCGGATTGTGCTGATCGCTGCGCGGCGAGAACGGCGAGATCGCCCGCTCGGCATACCCCAGCATGACCTCCTCGATCAGCCGGTCCACGTCGGTCAGGTAGCTCATCGCCTTGCGCACCCGCGGATCGGCGAAGCGCGTTGGCTCGCCGTTGCGCTGCTGATTCCAGGCGATATAGGAATAGCCCGCCGTCGGACTCATGTACTCGTGAGTGTCCGCGCGTTCGCGCAGCGCCTCATCGTCACGTAGCCGGGCGTATTCACGCGGCCGCGCGCCGTAGACATCGATATCCCGGTTGCGGAAGGTGGTCAGGCGCGCGCTGTCGTTCTGGATTACGCGCCAGACCAGGCGATCCAATGGCGGCTCGATCGGACCCCAGTAGCGCGGGTTGCGCTCCAGCTCGATGCGCCCGGCGTCCGGCGTCCAGCCGGTCGGGTCCTCCAGCCGGTAGGGGCCGGAACCGAGCAGGATGCCGCGCGACTCGTTGAAGGTCTCGGGGTCCTCCAGGTAGCGCTCGTAGAAATGCTTCGGCAGCACATCGAGCCCCCCGGCCACCCGCATCGCATCGAAGAACGGTTCCTCGAACACGAACCGTACCGTGCGTTCGTCCACGGCCTCCACGGCCTCGACCTTCTCCAGGAACGCGCGCGACCGCGGCACCGCGATGGCATCGGTCATCAGGAAATCGAAGGTGAACTCGACGTCCTCCGCGGTCAGTGGCTCGCCATCGGAAAACTGCGGCCCCGAACGCAGGCGGAAGGTCAGCTCCGTCCCGCTGTCGTCGAATTCCCAGGACTCGGCCAGCAGACCCTGCCATTCCAGGGTGTCCGGATCGCGAACCACCAGCGACTCCAGCACATAGTTCTGCACCTCGGAGGCATAGGCATCCGAGGACACATACGGCGTAATGGTCGCGAGCCCCGTGCCAAAGGCCTGCACCAGCCAGTCACCCTCGGCGTAGTCCTCCTGCTCCGCGGCCCGTGCCGCGCGGCGGAAGGCCGACGGGACCGCGTCCGCCCGCGGGGCCTGCTCGGCCTCCATGCCGGCGAAACGTCCCGAGGCCAGGTCCGACTCCAGCCCCTGCAGGCTGCGCCGCAGCGCCCGCAGGTCCCGAGCCTGCTCGCTCATGGTGTTCTGCATGGAGGCCATGCGCTGCCACTGGCGGTCGATCTGGACCATCACCAGCAGCAACAGGATGCCCAGCACGATCAGGGTCACGATCCAACCGAAATGACGACTCACAAGACCTCCGGGTTGTTGCGCTGGCCGCCCGCCACACTGTTTTCGGCATGACGGGCGAGCGGTCGCGGGGACCGCGGGTGCTGGCACTATAGCAAGCCACCTGCTTCGGCTCATCGGGTGCTGGCCGCACTAGCACCACATCGGTATGATCCCGGAGACAGTCGCGCCCGTCCCCGGTTCCGCAGCCGGGCGGGCGCCGTCGAGACGGCCCGCCCGGGTACGTCCGCACGGATCCGAACCAAGGAGTGTCACATGGGTTTTCTGAAGGGCAAGCGCGCACTGATCGTCGGCGTTGCCAGCAACCGTTCCATCGCCTACGGCATTGCCGCGGCCATGCATCGCGAGGGCGCCGAGCTCGCCTTCACCTACCAGAACGAACGCCTGCGCGATCGCGTCGAGAAACTGGTCGCGGACTTCGACTCCGACATCCTGGTGCCCTGCAACGTCGAGGATGACCGCGAGATTGAACAGGTCTTCGAGCACCTGGACAATTACTGGGACGGCGTCGACATCCTGGTGCACTCGGTGGCCTTCGCACCCAAGGAGCAACTGGAAGGCGACTTCCTCGACAACATGACCCGCGACGGCTTCCGCATCGCGCACGACGTCAGCTCCTACAGCCTCGCGGCCTTTGCCAAGGCCGGCCGCGCGATGATGAAGGATCGAGACGCCTCCATCCTTACCCTCAGCTATCTGGGCGCCGAACGCTCGATGCCCAACTACAACGTGATGGGTCTGGCCAAGGCGAGCCTGGAGGCGAACGTCCGTTACCTGGCCTATACGCTGGGACCGGAGAGCACCCGGGTGAACGCGATCTCCGCCGGCCCGATCCGCACCCTCGCGGCCTCCGGGATCGGCGAGTTCAAGCGCATCCTCGACCACGTCGAGGCCAATGCCCCGCTGCGGCGCAACGTGACCACCGAACAGGTCGGAAACGCCGGCGCCTTCCTCTGCTCCGATCTCGCCTCCGGCATCACCGGCGAGATCATGTATGTCGACTCCGGCTACAACACGGTGGGCCTGGGCGCGGCCGAGATCGGCCTCGACAACAAGTAGCTCGCGGGCTTCGGCCCCGATGCCGCCTCTTCCCGTGGCAGACATGGAAAAGCCCGGCCCGCATGAGCGGAGCCGGGCTTTCTTGTTTTCGGGCTGCAACCGGTCTCGGCCAATCAAACCCGCTCGGCATTAGCGGCCATAAGGCAAGGGCGTTGAACCACAGAGTGCACAGAGGACACGGAGAATTCGCAGGGACTGCTTAGCGCGAAGGTATTCCGAGAGACAGGACAAACGCATCGCTCCCCGCGCCCCGTCCAGTCAGTCACAAACGACGTTCTTCGTGGGCTCCGTGTCCTCCGTGGTGTTACGTCCCTTGGCCTTTCCATACAACGACTCAGGCTAGTCGAGCGCGTCGGGGAAGCGCTTGATGTCGGCCTGCTCTTCCAGCCAGGCGAGGTAGGCCCGGAATTCGGCGCTGCCATAGGCATTACCGATCTGGTCACGCGCCTGCTGGCGTGCAGCGGCATCGGCGACGTCCTCGCCCATACGCACCTCTTCCAGCACGGTCACGGCAAAGTCGCCGTCGCCGATCCGGGCACCGGCGATCTCCACCGCGCCCTCGCCCGGGGCCGGCAGGCGGAACAGGTGGTCCTGCAAGCCGGTGGGCAGTTCCGCGGCGCGCTCGCGGGTGACCTCGACCGAGCGACTCCAGGCCCCGTTCTCGTCCGCCTCTGAGGCCCAGTCCTCCGCCGCGGTCAGGCGCTCGATCAGGGCCTCGCCGGCTTCACGGGCGGCATCGGCCGCCGCCTGACGCTGCAGGCGCTCGCGAATCGTGTCTTCCACCTCCGCCAGCGGGCGCACCTCGGACGGCTGGTGTTCGTCGACCCGCAGGATCACCGTGGAGCCGTCCTGCAGGTCGATTGCCTCGCTGTTGTGGCCGTCTTCCAGCACCCGCGGATCAAACGCCGCGTTGCGAATGGAGCGGTGCCGCGCAATGCCGTCCCCGGAGCCCCGCGAGAACCAGTCGCTGGTCTGGATCTCCAGCCCGGTCGCATCGGCCGCCGGCTCCAGACTCTCGGGGAACTCGATCCCCAGCGCCATCATGTCGTCCAGGGCGTCGATCTGCATCTGCTCCGCCGTGCGATCGCGCAGATCCTGCTCGACCTCGTCGCGGATCTCTTCGAACGGCTGCGGCTGGGCCTCCTGGATCGCGGTCACCTCGAGGATGAACCAGCCTCGCTCGGTGCGCACCGGCTGGCTGATCAGGTCCTTCGGCAGGGTAAAGATCACGGTCTCCAGCGTGGAGCCCAGATCCCCCCGGGCGATCTCGCCCAGCTCCCCGCCACGGTCGGCGGTCAGGCTGTCCTCCGAGTATTCCTCGGCCAGCTCGGCAAAGTCCTCGCCGGCCTCCAGCCGCTCGCGCAGCTCCCGGATGCGGGCCTCGCCCTCCTCGCCCGTGTCCTGAATACGGATCTGGCGCACCTCGCGCAGCTCCGGCTGCTCGTAGCGGCTGCGGTTCACCCGGTAGTGCTCGCGCACCTGGTCCTCGGTGACCTCGACCCCGGCCTCCAGGCCCTCCGGATCCAGCCGGAGATAACTCACCCGTACGCGCTCGGTGGTGGTGAACTCATCGGGATTGGCTTCGTAGTACGCCTGGATGGCGTCCTCGTCCACCACGTCCGGACGGTCGAACTCGTCCGCGGAGAAGACCCGCCAGCTGGCCACGCGGGTCTGGTTGCGCAGACGACTGTAGTCTTCCACCAGGCTTTCCGGTACCACGCCGGTCGCCTGGATCCCCCGCTGGATCTGCGACAGCACAATGCTGCGCGCGATGTCCTGTTCGAAGTCCGCGGGACTGATCCGCTGGGCGTTCAGCAGCTGGCTGTAGCGTTCGCGGCTGAAGCGGCCCTCTTCCTGAAACACCGGCATACCGCGGATCTCGCGCAGCACGCTGTCTCCGGCGGCCTTGAAGCCCGCGGAGTCCGCCGCCTGGCGCAACAGCTCTTGCCGGATCAGCGTCTCCAGGGCCTGCAGACGGATACCCTGCTCGTCGAGCACGTCCTCGGGGATCTCGCCGCCGAACATGCGCGCCATTTCGTCGCGCTGGGCGCGCGCTTCCTGATGCACGTCGCGCACCGCGATATCCGTGCCGTTCACCTCGGCCGCCACCAGCGGGCCGGCCCCGCCGAAATACTCGCCCAGGCCCCACAGGGCAAAGGGGATGGTGATCAGGCCGATGATCACATAGGCGAGCCAGCCGCTCGCCCGGTCACGAATCGCTTGCAACATGATGGTCTCTGCTCACTCCGCCGTGGAGAGGAAATCGGGAATCGACCGCCGATGGTAGCAGGCGCGCCCGCGCGCGTCTGCGCTTGCGGGTCCACCAGCAAGCACACGACGCCGCGACGAAGGGCAAGGGCGATTCACAGGAAGATAGGAAGGCGGGAAGTTTCTTGTTGTTGGGAGCGGGGTTCCGGAGAGCGCCGGTGCGACGCGCCGCGCGGAGTCAGTCACACCACCCGTCACGACCCTTCCTGTCTTCCCATCTTCCTGTGAGTCGCCCTTAACCTGCTTCGTG
This sequence comes from Thioalkalivibrio sp. ALE25, assembly GCF_000377285.1. NCBI lineage: Bacteria > Pseudomonadati > Pseudomonadota > Gammaproteobacteria > Chromatiales > Ectothiorhodospiraceae > Thioalkalivibrio > Thioalkalivibrio sp. ALE25. Next base: position 70,039 of record NZ_KB897935.1, read on the forward strand.
ATGGCCCAAAAAAGAAAAAGGCGCCACAAGGGCGCCTTTCTCGGAGATGGCGGAGCGGACGGGACTCGAACCCGCGACCCCCGGCGTGACAGGCCGGTATTCTAACCAGCTGAACTACCGCTCCGTATTCTTGCAGTGCAACCAGGGTCAGGGTTGCACTTGGTGGGTGCTGACGGGTTCGAACCGCCGACATTCGCCTTGTAAGGGCGACGCTCTACCAACTGAGCTAAGCACCCGATAAAGCGCGCTAGTTTACTCGATCCTTGAGCGCTTTACCAGCCTTGAACGAAGGCGTTTTCGAAGCGGCGATCTGGATGGTCTGACCGGTACGCGGGTTACGACCGGTGCGGGCCTCACGCTCGCGCACCAGGAAGGTACCGAAGCCGACAAGGGAGACCTGGTCACCCTTGGCGAGGGTGTCGCCAACAACACTTACCATGGCATCCACGATCCGGCCGGCCTGGGCCTTGGGGACATCGGCTTCCGCCGCGATCGCGTCGATCAGTTCGGATTTATTCATGAAGCGCTTCCTTATCTCAGTGGTGACTCAGGCTTTCTGCCGGACTGGGCCTAGCTTACACCAGCCGGAGGCCTTTTCTCCATGGCCCCGCGACTGCCCTCGGCGAGAAATCAGGTGATGCGGATGGGGTTATAGCAAGCCCCCGGAAAACGAGTCAAACGCGATCTCCTGACCGCCCCCGCACGGGTGTGATCCAGTCCACAAAAAACCGCGGAGCCCCGGTCTGCGGGTCCCCGCGGTTTCCGTCCGTTTACAGACGCTTAGTGGTGCCGAACCCGGCGACGGCCGGATTCCTTGGCCGGTTTGACGACTTCTTCGACCTTCTCCGGGGTTTCGCCCGCCTTGCCCTCCGGCATATGCGTCAGCGCCACCTCCAGGACCTCGTCGATCCAGCGCACCGGGCGAATATCGAGCTTCTGCTTGATGTTCTTCGGGATGTCGACCAGATCCTTCTCGTTTTCTTCGGGGATCAGGACCGTGCGGATCCCGCCGCGATGGGCGGCCAGCAGCTTCTCCTTCAACCCGCCGATCGGGAGGACCTGGCCGCGCAGGGTGATCTCCCCGGTCATCGCCACATCCGCTCGCACCGGGATCCCGGTCAGTGCCGAGACGATCGCGGTGCACATGCCGATACCGGCAGATGGTCCGTCCTTGGGCGTCGCACCCTCCGGCACGTGGATATGCAAGTCCTTCTTCTCGTGGAAGTTTTCCTCCAGCCCCAGGGCCTCGGCACGCGAGCGCACCACGGTCAGCGCCGCGTGGATGGATTCCTGCATCACGTCGCCGAGCTTCCCGGTCTGCTGGGTCTTGCCCTTGCCCGGGACCACGCTGGCCTCGATAGTCAGCAGCTCGCCCCCGACCTCGGTCCAGGCCAGACCGGTCACCTGACCGATCTGATCGTTCTCCTCGGCCAGGCCGAAGCGGAAACGGCGCACGCCCAGGTACTTCTCCAGCGTCTTCGGGGTCACCGATGTGGTCCGCGCACGCTCCTTCTCGCTGGCCAGCAGGCGCTGCTTGGCCACCTTGCGGCAGACCTTGGCGATCTCGCGCTCCAGCGAGCGCACACCGGCCTCCCGGGTGTAATAGCGCACGATGTCGCGCACCGCCGCATCGGAGATCTGGATCTCGGCCGGCTTCAGGCCATTGGCCTTGATCTGCTTGTCGAGCAGGTAGTTGTGGGCGATGTTGACCTTCTCGTCCTCGGTGTAGCCGGACAGCCGGATGACTTCCATGCGATCCAGCAGCGGCCCGGGGATGTGCATGCTGTTGGCCGTGGCCACGAACATCACGTCGGACAGGTCGAAATCGACCTCCAGATAGTGGTCGCTGAAGGTGTGGTTCTGCTCCGGATCCAGCACCTCGAGCATGGCCGAGGCGGGGTCGCCGCGGAAATCCATCGCCATCTTGTCGATCTCGTCGAGCAGGAACAGCGGGTTGCGCACCCCGACCTTGGCCAGGTTCTGGATGATCTTGCCCGGCAGCGAGCCGATGTAGGTGCGACGGTGGCCGCGGATCTCGGCCTCGTCACGCACCCCGCCCAGCGCCATGCGCATGAACTTGCGGTTGGTCGCACGGGCGATGGACTGGCCCAGCGAGGTCTTGCCGACGCCGGGCGGGCCCACCAGGCACAGGATCGGGCCCTTCAGCTTGCGCACTCGCGACTGCACGGCGAGGTACTCGAGGATGCGTTCCTTGACCTCTTCCAGGCCGTAGTGGTCCTCGTTGAGGATCTTCTCGGCACGCGCCAGATCCTTGCTGACCCGGGTCTTCTTCTTCCACGGGACATTGACCAGCCAGTCGATGTAGCTGCGCACGACGGTGGCCTCGGCCGACATCGGCGACATCATCTTCAGCTTGTTCAGCTCGGCGGTGGCCTTCTTCTTGGCCTCCTCCGGCATCCCGGCCTTCTCGATCTTCTCGGCCAGGTCTTCCTGTTCGTTCGGCGCGTCCTCGAGGTCGCCCAGCTCCTTCTGAATGGCCTTCATCTGCTCATTCAGGTAGTACTCGCGCTGGGACTTCTCCATCTGCTGCTTCACGCGGCCGCGGATCTTCTTCTCGATCTGCAGCACGTCCATCTCGCCCTCGATCTTGGCGACCAGGTGCTCCAGGCGTTCGCGCACATTGGCGATCTCGAGGACCTGCTGCTTCTCCTCGAGCTTCAGGGACATGTGCGCGGCGATGGTATCGGCCAGGCGCGAGGTGTCGTCGATCCCGGCCAGCGAAGTCAGGATCTCCGGCGGGACCTTCTTGTTCAGCTTGATGTACTGCTCGAACTGGTTCAGCGCGGACCGCCCGAGGACCTCGAGTTCCTTGTCCTCGGTGTCGTATTCCTCGTCGATCAGGCGGATGTCGGAGACGAAGTAGTCCTCCTCCTTCTCGGCATCACCGGTGGTGGAAACATCCATCACGCGGGCGCGCTGGGCTCCCTCCACCAGCACCTTGATGGTGCCGTCGGGCAGGCGCAGCAGTTGCAGGATGTTGCCCAGGGTACCGATATCGTGCAGATCGCCGGCTTCGGGTTCGTCGACCTCGGCGCTCTTCTGGGCGACCAGCAGGACCTGCTTGTTCTCGGCCATGGCCGAATCCAGCGCGCGGATCGACTTCTCGCGACCCACGAACAGCGGGATGACCATGTGCGGATAGACCACGACATCGCGCAGCGGCAGCACCGCGACGCGCTTGACGGGGGAGTCCACCTCGTTCTGGGAGGAGTGGGTATCGGTCATGTTGCCCCCTCAGGGCTGGACGAATGTACAGGAGGAAGTGGGGGCGGCGGCGCCCATTTCAAGGGCGCCGCAACACTTCCGCTCAGGAATCCGCGGCCGCCTGCTTCTTGGCGAACGAGTCGTTCTCGTACACCAGATACGGTTCGGCATCGCCGCGGATCACCGCCTCGTCGATCACCACCTTGCTGACGCCTTCCATGGACGGCAGCTCGTACATGGTGTCGAGCAGGATGTTCTCCATGATGGTGCGCAGGCCGCGCGCCCCGGTCTTGCGCTCCATCGCCTTGTGGGCGATCGCGGACAGGGCATCGTCGCGGAACTCCAGTTCCACCCCTTCCATCTCGAACAGGCGGGCGTACTGCTTGACCAGGGCGTTCTTCGGCTGGGTCAGGATGGTGATCAGCGCGTCCTCGTCCAGCTCGTCCAGGGTCGCCTGTACCGGCAGGCGCCCCACGAACTCGGGGATCAGGCCATAGCGCACCAGGTCGTCGGCCTCCAGCTGCTTGAGCCACTGGCCACCAGACTTGGCCGCCTCGGTGGTGCGCAGCTCGGCGCCAAAGCCGATGCCGCCCTTCTCGGCGCGCTGCTGGATGACCTTCTCCAGCCCGGAGAAGGCCCCGCCGCAGATGAACAGGATGTTGCTGGTATCGACCTGCAGGAACTCCTGCTGCGGATGCTTGCGCCCGCCCTGCGGGGGGACCGAGGCGGTGGTGCCCTCGATCAGCTTCAGCAACGCCTGCTGCACACCCTCGCCCGAGACGTCACGGGTGATGGAGGGGTTGTCCGACTTGCGCGAGACCTTGTCGATCTCGTCGATGTAGACGATGCCGTTCTCGGCCTTCTCCACATCGTAGTCGCACTTCTGCAGCAGCTTCTGGATGATGTTCTCGACATCCTCGCCCACGTAACCGGCCTCGGTCAGCGTGGTCGCGTCGGCGATGGTGAACGGGACGTTCAGTACTCGCGCCAGCGTCTCGGCCAGCAGCGTCTTGCCGGAGCCGGTCGGGCCGATCAGCATGATGTTCGACTTGGACAGCTCGACATCGTCCTTGCCGGCCTTGGCCTGCAGACGCTTGTAGTGGTTGTACACCGCGACCGAGAGGATCTTCTTCGCGGAGTTCTGGCCGATCACGTAGTCGTCCAGGATCGCGCGGATCTCGTGCGGGGTCGGGAGGGAATCCCGCTCGGTGTGGCCGGCCTCCTGCATCTCCTCGCGGATGATGTCATTGCACAGCTCGACGCACTCGTCGCAGATGAATACGGATGGCCCGGCGATCAGCTTGCGCACCTCGTGCTGACTCTTTCCGCAGAAAGAACAGTACAGGAGCTTGCCGTCGGCGGAGGGGGTGGTTTCGTCGCTCATCCGTTTGCCTCGGTTGCGATTTCAGTGTTCTTCAAAACATGCCCCGTTTGCCTGTGAGTTGCAAACGGGCCAAGCAGAAGTCCGGTATTGAGGCCCCGCCCCGGAGCCGGTCTCCGGGGCGCGGTTGCGATCGGCGCGGACGAGGGGATCAGTCGTCCGCGGAGTTGCGGTGGGTCAGGACGTGGTCGACCAGGCCGTATTCCTTGGCGTCGGTCGCGGTCATGAAGCGGTCGCGATCGGTGTCCTGCTCGATCTTCTCGATCGGCTGGCCGGTGTGGTGGGCCAGTACGCGGTTCAGCTCGTCGCGGATCTTCAGGATCTCGCGGGCATGGATATCGATATCCGACGCCTGACCCTGAAAGCCGCCCAGCGGCTGGTGGATCATCACCCGCGAGTGCGGCAGCGTATGGCGCTTGCCGGGGGCCCCGCCCGCCAGCAGAACAGCGCCCATGCTCGCGGCCTGGCCCACGCACAGCGTGCTGACCTCGGGCTTGATGAACTGCATGGTGTCGTAGATCGCCATGCCGGCGGTGACCGCGCCCCCCGGGGAGTTGATGTACAGGCTGATCTCCTTGTCCGGGTTCTCCGACTCGAGGAACAGCAGCTGAGCCACGATCACGTTGGCCATGTAGTCCTCGACCGGACCCACACAGAAGATGACCCGGTCCTTCAGCAGACGGGAATAGATGTCGTAGGCGCGCTCGCCGCGGGCGGTCTGTTCGACCACCATCGGGACCAGGTTCAGGCCCTGGGCATGCTGCGCACCCTGGTCGGCCATGTCGTGGCTCATTCAGTCGACTCCTTGTTCGGATTCATGACGTCCTGGAAGCTGGTTTCCTTCTCGGTGACCTTGGCCTGCTCGACCACCCAGTCGACCACCTGGTCTTCCAGCACCAGCGACTCCAGGTTGCTCTTGGCCTGGGGATTGGAGCGGTAGTAGTTCTTCACCTCTTCCGGGTCCTCGTAGGTCGCGGCCATCTCCTCGAGATCGCGCTCGACGCGCTCGGCGTCCACCTCGAAGCCCTTCTGGTCGATGATCGCACGCAGGGCCAGCCCCAGGCGGACGCGGCGCTTCGCCTCGTCCTCGAACAGGCTGTCCGGCAGCGGCTGGGTCTGCTCGGCGCCACCGAAGCGCTTCTCGGCTTCCTCGCGCAGACGGTTGATCTCCGACTTCACCAGGGCGTCCGGCAGGTCGAAGTCGTGCTTGTCGACCACGGCCTCCAGGACCTGCTGCTTAACCCGGCCCTTCAGGGCCTGACGCAGTTCCCGCTCCATATTGGACCGCACATCAGCGCGAAGTTTCTCCACCGAGCCGTCCTCGATGCCGAATTTCTTCGCGAACTCTTCGTCGACCTCCGGCAGCTTGGGCCCCTCGACCTGCTTGATGGTCAGGGCGAACTGCGCGGTCTGGCCCTTCAGGTTCTCCGCCGGGTAATCCTCGGGGAAGGTGACGTCGATGGTCGGCTCCTCGCCGGCCTTCACGCCCTTGAGCTGCTTCTCGAAGCTCTCGATCAGGCGCCCGGCGCCGACCTCGACCTGGAAGTCCTCGGCCTTGCCGCCCTCGAACTCCTCGCCGTTCAGGGTGCCGACGAAGTCCAGGGTGACACGGTCGCCCTTCTTCGCCTTGCGCTTGACCTCGGCCCACTCCTTGTTCTGCTCGCGCAGCGAGTCAATCACGCGGTCGATGTCCTCGTCCGCCACCTCGGCCTTCGGCCGCTCGATCTCGACGTCGGCGAAGTCGGCCACCTGCACCTCCGGGAACACCTGGAAGCTGGCGGTAAACTCGATGGCGTCGCCGCCCTCCAGGCTGGTCGGCTCGATGCTCGGGTTGCCGGCCGGTTCCAGACCCTCCTGCTGCACCGCCTCGCGGTAGCTCTCCTGCAGGACCTCGCTCAGCACCTCCTGGTAGACGCCGGTGCCATAGCGCTGGCGCACCACCTTCAGCGGGACCTTGCCCGGGCGAAACCCGTCCAGCTTGACCCGCTTGGCCAGGGACTTCAGGCGGTTGTCGACCTCGGTGTCGACCCGCTCGGAGGGGACCTGGATGGTCATCTTGCGTTCCAGGTTGCCGGTGGCTTCAACAGAAACTTGCATGGAGGGCCTCGTCATAGTTCGGATATCGGTCATCCCTGCCGATCGCAGTGGTAACCTTCATGGCGTTGGGAAATGCGGACTGTGGTGCGAAAGGAGAGACTCGAACTCTCACGGGTTTTACCCCACTGGGACCTAAACCCAGCGCGTCTACCAGTTCCGCCACTTTCGCGATCTTGCAGAAAACTCTCGTTTCTCGCGCTGTTACCGCGCAACAGCCGCACATTCTAGCGTGTTCCCCGCCCGCAAACACAAAAGGCCCGTATGAACGGGCCCTTGTGCCGGCGCGGGGACCGGAGAAAATGGTGGGTCGTGTAGGATTCGAACCTACGACCAATTGGTTAAAAGCCAACTGCTCTACCAACTGAGCTAACGACCCTATTCGGTTTGGCCGGCGGCGACCCCGCGGGTCGCCCTGGCCGAGCTGCAAAACCGAAGGCCCGGGATCACCGGGCCTCCAGTGCCGCGTAGTTTACGGCGCGGCGGGGAAAACGCAAGGCGCCCCCGCCGCTACGCCATCAGATGGCTTCCAGCTTGCGCATGCCACCCGGCAGCAGCTTCATGTCCACCAGCGAGGTGATCAGCGCCTTGCCGAAGGAGGCCTCGTCTTCGTAGACCATCTTGTAGTACTGGATCTTCATGGTCAGCGCGGCCCCGAAGACGATCATGATGAAGGTCAGGAAGCCGCCCAGCGCGAGCGTGGAGATCCCGGTGATGCCCTGGCCGATGGTGCAGCCCATCGCCAGCACGCCACCGAAGCCCATCAGGATCGCGCCGATGAAGTGGTTCACGAAGTCGCGCACCGAGGCGAACCACTCGAAGCGGAACGCACGGGTAACCAGGGCCCAGAAGAAGGAGCCGAGGATCACGCCGGCCAGCGCCATCACGCCGAAGTACAGCACGGTGTTGTCAAACCCGCTCGACACGTAACGCAGGCTCTGGCCCATCGGATTGATGAAGGTGAACGACTGGTTGGCCCACGGGGCACTCTCGGACGGGCGCTCACCCGCGTCTGCATCGGCCACGAAGTCCCAGTCGGCCACGTAGGCCTGCGGGGTGTAGGTGTCCATGCCGTCGTCGATCTGGATGTTGCTGGTCAGCCACCAGGCGCCGAGCACCATCAGGCCGATCACCAGACCACCCAGGATGTTGTCAAAGCTCTTGCGGAAGTCCGCGGCCTTGAAGATCAGGGCCAGCAGCAGCACGCCGATCACCGCGCCCAGCACCAGGCGGGCGGTCAGGCCGTTCTCTTCGCCGGCCACCAGGGTACCCAGGTCCTGGCCCGCCGGGGTGGAGATGGCCAGCGCGGTGGTCCAGTCCATGAACAGCAGGGAATAGAGGGTATCGGAGGTACCCGGCAGCGGGCGCACCATGTAGTAGGCGATGATCGCGATCACGATCAGCACCATCAGCGACTTGATGTTGCCGCCACCGACGCGCACCAGGGTCTTGTTCCCGCAGCCGGAGGCGTAGGTCATGCCGATCCCGAACAGGAAGCCGCCCAGGGCGTGCTCGACCCACTGGAACTCGCTCATGCGGTAGTTCGGGAAGGAACCGTCGGCGCTCAGCACCCCGAAGAACTCGAGGATGGCCACGCCCAGCATGGCCACGGCGATCGCCAGCAGCCAGGAGCGCATACGCCCGGTATCACCCATGTTCACCCAGTCGGAGACGGCGCCCATGGTGCAGAAGTTGGTCTTGTTCGCCACGGCCCCCATGATGAAGGCGAGGATGAACGCCCCACCGAGGAACGCCATCGCGGCAGTTGAAAAACTGGAGAATTCCATCACGTATCCTCTCGACGAAAGATTTCAGGGCAGGCCTGCACCCACGGGGTGCGCAGCATACATCGGACGCTAGACGAGATCGAGCCCGTTTTCATTCCTGCGGGAACGAACATGCAGCCGGCGGGCTGCCGGCGGGCATCACGCGGGGATATAGCGGGTCGGGTCCGGCACGCCGGCCGCAGCAAAGCCCTCGCGCCGGATGCGGCAACTGTCGCAGCGGCCGCAGGCGCGCCCCTCGGCATCGGCCTGATAGCAACTGACCGTGTGGCGGTAGTCCACCCCGAGCTCGCTGCCCGCCCGGATGATCTCGGCCTTGGACAGGTGCATCAGCGGCGCCCGCACCTCCCAGGGCGTGCCCTCGACCCCGCTGCGGGTGGCCACCCGGGCCAGGTCGCGGAACGCGTCGATGAAGGCCGGACGGCAATCCGGATAACCGGAATAGTCCACCGCATTGGCGCCGACGTAGAGCAGCCGCGCGTCCAGGGTCTCGGCCAGCCCCAGGGCCAGGGCCAGAAACACCGTGTTGCGCGCCGGCACGTAGGTCACCGGGATGCCCTCGGTCGGCGCGGTCGGTACATCGATCGCCGTGTCTGTCAGCGCCGAGCCGCCGATGGCGCTCAGGTCCACCGCCACCACGCGGTGGTCGGTCACGCCCTGGTCCGCGGCGACCCGCCGCGCAGCCTCCAGCTCGGTCCGGTGGCGCTGTCCATAGTCAATGGACAGGGCATGGCACTCCAGGCCTTCGGCGCGCGCCATGGCCAGGCAGGTCGCCGAGTCGAGCCCGCCCGAGAGCAGCACCACGGCCTGTTCCGCGCGTTCGTTCATATCAGCGGCCCGGCTGATCGCCCCAGAGGAGCTTGTGCAGCTGCACCTGGAAGCGTACCGGCACACGTTCGGCCACGATCCAGTCAGCCAGGGTCCGCGGCTCCAGTTCGCCGAACACGGGCGAGAACAGGACCTCGACCTCCGGGTCCAGCCCCAGGCGCTCGAGCTCGGCCCGGGCCCAGTCAAAGTCTGCGCGCCCGGCCAGCACGAACTTCAGCTGGTCCCCGGCCTTCAGCCGCGGAATGTTATCGGGGAGGTTGCGTTCGGCCTCCTTCGAGCCCGGCGCCTTCCAGTCCATCACGATGGCGACCCGGGGGTCGACACCGGCGATGTCCATCGCCCCGCTGGTCTCCAGCGAAACCGTGAACCCGGCGTCGCACAGTGCCTCCAGCAGCGGCAGGCAGCCCGGCTGGGCCAGGGGTTCACCACCGGTCACGCAGACATGCCGCACCCCGGTGCGCCCGACCCAGTCGAGGACCGTCGGCAACATCAGCGCCTCGCCGCCCTCGAAGGCGTATTCGCTGTCGCACCAGCGGCAGCGTAGCGGGCAACCGGTCAGGCGCACGAAGGCCGTGGGCCAGCCGACCTGCGCCGCCTCGCCCTGCAGCGAGACAAACATCTCGCTGATCCGCAGCCGCACCGACGCCGGGTCGACGACCCCCGAGCCACGGGCGTCACGCAACGGGGCGGTGGTCATTGGGCGCGATCGATCCGCTGCAGGCGTTCGCGGGCCAGGCGGTCCAGTGTCGTACCGCCATAGTCGGCACGCACTGCCTCCAGGGCCTCGCGGGCCGCATCGAAGTCCTCCAGCTCGTAGTGGGAGTACCCGATCTTCAGCAGGGCATCCCCACTCTTGTCGCTTTCGGGGAAATCCTCGCGCAGGCGCTGGAAGTCCTCGAGCGCCGCCTCGAATTCGCCGCTGGCGTACTTCGCCTCCGCCAGCCAGTACCACGCATTCGCGGTAAAGCTCCCCTCGGGGTAATCCTCGATGAAACGCTCCAGCTTGCGCATGGCGGTGGCGTAATCACCGGCCATCAGATCGTCAAAGGCCTCCTGATAGGCGGCCTGCTCGTCGGCCTCAGGCAGATCCAGCTCGACCACCTCCTCGCGCGGGGTTGCGTCCGGCACCGGGGCCCCACCCTCGACGGCGGCCACGCGCTCGTCCAGGTGGCGGAACTGGTCGCGCTGACGGGTACTGAGGCGGTTCACCTCGTGGCGCAGGGTCTCCACCTCCCCGCGCAGTTCGCGCAGGTCCCGGTTCAGCGACTCGGAAACCTGCAGCAGCTCGTTCATCGCGCTGGAGTCCAGCACGCGTTCGATACGGTCCAGGCGCCGATCCAGCTGGCGGATCTGCGACTGGGTCGCGAACACGGTGTCGTCCTGCGCCCCGGCGGTCCCCGGCATCAGAGCCAGCGGGGTCAGGACAAAGGCCGCGGCCAGCATGGCCGCCAGGAACGGCCCCGGGCGCGCCGGGTTCCGAAACAGAAATGCCCCCGAGGGGGCATCTCCGCAAGACGTCCTGAACATCGATCGCATCTGGCTTCCCGGGTTTACCTACCCTGACTCAGCGCCGGGATTCGTAGACGAGCTCGACCCGGCGGTTCTTGGCCCAGGCCTCCTCGTTCTGCTGGAAGGCCACCGGCATCTCCTCACCATAACTGATGACCTCGAGCTGGTCATCCGAGGCGCCGTTCAGATTCAGCACCCGCCGCACGGACTGCGCACGGCGTTCGCCCAGGGCCAGGTTGTATTCGCGGGTGCCGCGCTCATCCGTATGCCCCTCCAGGCGCATGCGCGCGCCGGGGTTCTCCGCCAGGTAGGCCGCGTGGGCCTCCAGCATCGGCATGAATTCGGATTTCACCTCGTCACGGTCGAAGTCGAAGTAGACCAGGCGCTCGGCCAGCGGACTGTCCGGGTCGTCCAGGGCGGCGGCATCGAACTCCCGGTCGCGACCGATACCACGGGCCTCGGCGGCCTCGCGTTCGGCCCGCTCCTGCTCGGCGGCACGTTCGCGCTCGGCGGCACGCTCGGCATCCTCGGCATCGCGGGTCGGAGTGGCACAAGCCGACAGGGCCGCGATCACCACGGCGGCAAGGGTCAGACGAAACGCGTTGTTCATGGTGTTGGTTCCTCGAAAGAAGGTGACAGTCAAAGGGTCCGAAAATCAGTTCAGGGGTGACCAGGCCGGCTCGCGCACCTCGCCTTCACGGGCGGCCAGACGCTGGTGCACCTGGCCGTCGCGGCTGACGGAACCGAGCACGCCCCGCCCCCCGTCGGTCATGGCATACAGGATCATGCTGCCATTGGGGGCAAAGCTTGGCGACTCTGCATCGCGTCCGTCCGTGAGGCGCGTCACACGGCGGTCATCCAGATCGAGTCGGGCCAGCTGAAATCCGCCGTCACCCCCATGGACATACACCAGCGACCGCCCGTCCGGCGAGATGGTAGCGGCGGCCGCGTAGCCGCTCTCGAAGGTCAGACGCCGCGCATTCCCGCCGCCGGCTGGCTGGGCATAGATCTGCGGGGCCCCCGCCCGGTCGGAGGTGAAATAGATCGTCTCGCCGTCCGGCGACCAGACCGGCTCGGTCTCGATCGCGCTGGAACGCGTCAGCTGCCGCAGATCCCCGGAGGCCAGGTCCATCACATAGATGTTCGGCGAGCCGTCGCGCGACAGGCTCAGCGCCAGCTGGCGACCGTCCGGCGACCAGGCCGGGGCACTATTGATCCCGGTGAAGCTGGCGATACGCGAGCGCTCGCCGGTCTCCACATTCTGGCGAAAGACCTCGGAACGGCGGTTCTCGAACGAGACGTAGACCAGCTCGCGGCCATCCGGGGACCAGTCGGGCGACATGATCGGATCCTCGGAGCGGAACAGGGTGCGCGGATTGGCCCCGTCGGAATCGGCCACCTCCAGCCGGAAGGTGCGCGAGTCGTTCTGGCGCTCGACACTGACGAACGCGATACGCGCGCTGAAGGCGCCCGGGTCGCCGGTGATCTGTTCGTAGACGATGTCCGATACGCGGTGGGCGCCCCTCCGGAGCATGTCCGCCGGCACCGGGATGCGCCAGCCACCCAGGCGCTCCTCCGCCAGCACGTCGAACACGTGGAACTCCACGATCACGTTGTCCCCGTCCGGGCGCTTGGAGCCCACCACCAGGTACTCCATGCCGGCGTCGGCCCAGGGCTGCGCGATGAAGTCGGCCGGGCCCGAGGGGGCCCGCGGCAGCCCCTCGCGCTCAACGTCGAACAGACCGCTACGGGTCAGATTCGCGGCCAGGATTCGCCCCACATCCTCGTCCGGGCGGCCCTCACCCTCCCAGGTGAACGGTGCGACCGCGACCGGAATGGCCCCGGTCACACCCTCGGTCACGGTCACTTCCAGCACCGCGTGAGCCTGCGCCGACCACAGCAGCGCCAGCCCCAGCAGCATCGCGTGAATCATTCGTTGCATGGTGTTCCTCGTGGCCCGGTTGGGAGCGGGCCGGTCAGTCGGGCTCGAAACGGATGCGCACCCCGCCGCGCACGGCATCCGCGTCGGGCGGACGCGGCAGCGAGGACAAACGGTCCATGGTCTGGCGGACCGATTCGCAGAAGGCGGACCCGCCCGAGCAGCTCTCGATATCGAAATTGATGATACGCCCGGTCTCGTTGACACGCACGAGAACAATGGCACGGTCCGACGCATCCAGGCCCGAGGGCTGGCGCCAGCGCCGCTGCACCACCGACTGCACCTGGGCACGCCATTCGTTCAGCTCCCGGTCCAGCTGCGCCTGGCGCTCGGCGGCCTCGCGTTGCGCCTGTGCCTCGGCCAGACGTTCGCGCTCGCGCTCCATCGCCTCGCGCCGGCGCTGCTCTTCCAGCTCACGCTCCTGCTCGGCGCGACGCTCCGCCTCCTCCCGCTCGCGGCGTTCGGCCTCCTCGCGTTCGCGCCGCTCTGCCTCTTCCCGCGCCTGGCGCTCCGCCTCCTCGCGCTCCCGCCGCTCGGCTTCCTCGCGTTCGCGCGCCTCCTCGGCCTCGCGCCGCGCCTGCTCCGCGGCCTCGCGTTCCTGGCGGATGCGCTCGCGCTCGGCCTCGGCCTCCTCGCGCGCGCGGCGCCGCTCTTCCTCCGCCTCGCGGCGCGCCTGCTCGGCCTCTTCCAGCGCCTGCTGGCGCGCGCGCTCGGCTTCCTCGCGGCGGCGCTGTTCCTCGGCCTGGCGCCGTTCCTCCTCGCGCCGGGCCTGCTCCTCGGCACGGCGGCGCTCCTCTTCCGCTCGCAGCTGCTCGGCGACCTGCTCCTGTTCGGCCACCTCGCGCTGGTGCTCGATGCGGTCGAAGGTCTCGGCATCCACCGCGACCGCGTCGATCACCTCGATATCCTCCTGCACCGAGATCTCCACCGCCGCCCGGGTCGAGGTCGGCGACATCAGGCTCACGTTCAGCAGCAACGCCGCGAACAGCACCCCGTGCAGGATCAGGACGAGGAGCAGGCTGAGGGGGTGACGGCGCAGGAGCTCGAACACGGCGTGTAGCTCAGTCCTGGTTGTTACGTGGCGGTTCGGTGATCAAGCCGACACGACCGCCCCCGGCGCGCTGCAGGGCGACCATTGCATCGATCACCCGGCCGTAGTCCACGTTGCGGTCCCCGCGCACGAAGGTCTGGGTGCCCGGATTCTCGGCGAGGAACTCGCGCACGATCTCGGTCATCTCCTGCGGCGCCAGCGGCTCGTTCACGTACGGGCCCTGGTTCAGGCTCATGGCCCCGGAAGCATCCACGGTGACCACCAGTGGCTCGGCCGCGGATGGATCCTCGTCCAGGGCCTCGGCATCGGCCTCCGGCAGATCGACCTCCACCCCCTGCTGCAGCATCGGGGCGGTGATCATAAAAATGATCAGCAGGACCAGCATCACGTCGATGAACGGCACGACGTTGATCTGCGACATGGGCCGCCGCAGGCGGCGGCTGTTGCGACGCGACTCGGCCATGGTTCAGGCCGGCGCCCCGGCGGCGCCCTCGGCCGGCTTGCCCGCGCCCTGGCGGTTCAGCAGGGCCACGAACTCGTCGCTGAAGTTCTCCAGGCGCGAGGCCACGCGATCGACGTCCCCGGCAAAGCGGTTGTAGGCGATGACCGCCGGGATGGCCGCGAACAGGCCCAGCGCGGTGGCGATCAGCGCCTCGGCGATCCCGGGGGCGACCATCGCCAGCGTGGCCTGCTGCACGCCGGACAGCCCGAGAAAGGCATGCATGATGCCCCACACGGTCCCGAACAGGCCGATGTACGGGCTGGTGGAACCGACTGTGGCGAGGAACTGCAGATAGCGCTCCATCTCGTCGGTCTCGCGGGCGATGGCCACGCGCATCGCGCGATGGGCCGGCTCGCCGGCCACCATGCCGTGCTGGCGGGCACGCAGGAATTCCTTGAAGCCGGAGGAGAACACGTGCTCCATGCCGGACATCTCGGACTTGCGGCGTACGCCCTCGTACAGGTGCGAGAGGTCCGCGCCCGACCAGAACCGTTCCTCGAACTCGTCGCTGGCCCGCTGGGCCGCGTTCAGCGAGCGCGCCTTGATGATGATCACCAGCCAGGAGAGCACCGAGGCGATCACCAGGATCACCATGACCAGCTGCACGATCAGACTGGCGTCCATGATCAGCTGGTACATCGAAAAGTCGACTGTCACTTGTCCATCTCCCGTTATGCCGTTGTTCCGTCCGCCGCCCGCATCGCGCGCGCCACTTCATCGGGGATCGCCACCGGCGCCTGCCGGGCCACATCGACGCAGGCAATGGCGACCTCGCCGGTTGCCAGCGCCGTCGCCTCGCGCTGCACGACCTGCGCGAACTCCACGCTGGCGCGACGCATGCGCGTGACCCGGCAGGTGACCGTCAGGGCCTCGTTGAAATGCGCGGGACGCTGCATCTCCACAGCCAGACGCCGCACGGCGAACACAATTCCATACTCGGACCGCAGCCGGTCCTGCTCGAAGCCGAGGGCACGAAGCCATTCGGTACGCGCGCGCTCCATGAATTTCAGGTAATTGGCGTGATAGACCACGCCGCCGGCGTCGGTATCCTCGTAGTACACCCGCACCGGCCACTCGAATGCTGCGGTCATGGCTGGCGCGGACCCTCCGCCGCGGGCGTCAGCAGATCGCCCTCGTCCATCCGGGTCAGGCCGAACATCGCCAGGGTACGCCGGGTCGCCTGGCGCCCGCGCGGAGTGCGCTGCAGGTAGCCCTGCTGAATCAGGAAGGGCTCGACCACATCCTCCAGCGTGCCACGGTCCTCGTTCATCGCCGTGGCCAGGCTCTCGACCCCGACCGGGCCACCGTCGAACTTCTCCACCAGCACCTCCAGCAGGCGACGGTCCTGGGCATCCAGCCCGGAGGCATCGATCGCCAGCAGGTCGAGCGCCTGCGCCGCCACGTTGTGGGTCACCACGCCATCGGCCCGGACCTGGGCGAAATCCCGTACCCGCCGCAGCAGGCGGTTGGCCAGCCGCGGCGTGCCGCGGCCCCGGCGGGCGATCTCCGCGGCTCCCTCGGCCTCGATCCCCACGCCCAGCAAACCGGCCGCGCGATCCACAATATGCGCGAGATCGGTGACAGTGTAATGATCGAGACGCTGCACGATACCGAACCGGTCACGTAACGGGGCCGAAAGCAGCCCCGCGCGGGTGGTCGCGCCCACCAGCGTGAACGGCGGCAGGTCCACCTTGATCGAGCGCGCTGCCGGGCCCTCGCCGATCACGATGTCCAGCTGGCCGTCCTCCAGGGCCGGATACAGCACCTCTTCCACCACCGTCGGCAGGCGGTGGATCTCGTCGACGAACAGGACATCGCGCGGCTCCAGGGCCGTCAGGATGGCGGCCAGGTCACCGGCGCGTTCCAGTACCGGACCAGAGGTCTGGCGCAGGCCCACGCCGAGTTCGTTGGCGACGATGTGCGCCAGCGTGGTCTTGCCCAGCCCGGGCGGGCCGGCGACCAGGGTGTGATCCAGGGCCTCGTCGCGCCGGCGGGCGGCCTCGATGAACAGCCCCAACTGCTCGACTACGCGGGGCTGGCCGGTGTAGTCCGCGAGCCGCTTCGGGCGCAGGCTGACCTCGGCCCGCTCTTCCTCGGACCGACTCTGCATATCCACCAGACGTGATTCCATAGCCCCGCAGTATGCATCGCCACCGGTGCCGTTTACAGGGCCGTCCGGCGGGTTTTCGGATTCGCGTGCGTTCGAGCGTTCCCGCCCGTAGCGCCCTCAGGCGCCGGGGAGATCGCGCGCGTAGACCAGGAACACCCCGTGCCCGCCGGCCTCGAACTCCAGCCAGATCAGCGGCAGCTCCGGGAAGGCCGCCTCCACCGCGGCCTGACTGTTGCCGACCTCGACGATCAGCACGCCGTCTTCCTTCAGGTGTCCACGGGCCCCAGCGAGGATCCGGCGCACGATATCCAGTCCGTCGCCGCCAGCGGCCAGCCCCAGCGCGGGTTCGTGACGGTATTCGTCCGGCAGGGCCGCCATGTCCTCGGCATCCACGTATGGGGGGTTGGACACAATCAGCTCGTAGCGATCCCCGGGTTCCAGCCCGTCGAACACGTCGGACTGCACAGCGCGCACCTGATCGCCCACCCGGTGGCGCTCGATGTTGATCCCCGCCACCGCCAGCGCATCCGTCGACACATCCGCCAGGTCCACCTGCGCCTGCGGCAGCGCCAGAGCCATTGCGATCCCGATACACCCGCCCCCGGTGCACAGATCCAGCGCGCGGGTCACGCCATCGGGGTCGACCCAGGGCTCGAAACCAGCGGCAATCAGCTCGGCCAGCGGCGAGCGCGGCACCAGCACGCGCTCGTCGACATAGAACGGCAACCCGGCGAACCAGGCCTCGCGGGTCAGATAGGCCGCGGGCTTGCGCGTGGCGACCCGCTCGCGCAGCACCGCGACCACCCGCGTGCGCTCGACCTCGCTCAGGCGCGCATCCCACCAGGACTCGGGAAGATCCAGCGGCAGATGCAGGGTGTGCAGTACCAGCCAGGCGGCCTCGTCGAAGGCGTTGTCGGTGCCATGCCCGAAGCTCAGGCCGGCGCCGCGAAACTGACTGGCGCCGAAGCGAATGAAGTCGCGCAGGCTGCGCAATCCGGTGGTCGAATCCATGCCCGGTCTTTCCGTTACGTGCGAGGGCGGTCATCATACCGTCTCGAACCCGGCCTGTACGCCACCCATCCCGTCGGACATCACATGAGCAAGATCGACCCCTGGCTGGCGCGTCTGTCGCACCTGCTGCCCCAGCACGCCCTTTCGCGCGGCGTGCACTGGCTGGCGCGCATCGAGTCGCCGCGCCTGCAGCCCCTGCTGCGCGCCTTCGTGCGCCGCTTCGGCCTGAACCTGGACGAGGCCGCCGAGCCAGACCTCGCGGCCTATGCCAGTTTCAACGCACTGTTCACTCGGGCCCTGCGCGAGGATGCGCGGCCGCTGGAGGGGGACGCCAACACGGTGGTCAGCCCGGCCGATTCGCGCGTCAGCGCGGCCGGGCGCATCGAGGCCGGCCAGATCTTCCAGGCCAAGGGCCATCACTACACCGTGCGCGAGCTGCTGGGTGGCGAGGACGATCTGGCGGAGGCCTTCCGCCACGGACACTTCGTCACCCTGTATCTGTCACCGCGCCACTACCACCGGCTGCACATGCCGCTGACCGGCACCCTGACCCACATGATCCATGTGCCCGGGCGGCTGTTCTCGGTGGCCCCGCGCATCGTGCGCCACGTACCGCGGCTCTACGCCCGCAACGAGCGGGTCGTGGCCTGCTTCGACACGCCTGTCGGACCCATGGCCATGGCCCTGATCGGTGCCCAGAACGTCGGTTCCATCGAGACCGTCTGGGCCGGCGAGGTCACCCCGCCGCGCGGGCGCGAGATCAGCGTAAGCGAGTATCCGGACCGCGATATCACCCTGGAACGCGGGGCCGAGATGGGCCGCTTCAACCTCGGGTCCTCGGTGGTGGTGCTGCTGCCCGACCATCCGCTGAAGCTCGCCGACCACCTGACGCCCGAGACCGAGGTCCAGGTCCGCTCCGCACTCGGCCAGTTCTACTGACTTTTTTCACCACGAAGCACACGAAGGCACGAAGAAGGGCCAGGTCAAGGGCGGTTAACAGGAAGATGGGAAGACTAGAAGTAAAAACGATCGGTTAGATGGACTCGGGGGGCGGCCGGCCATCGAGGGCTATTAACTGCATCGCCCGGATCAGCCGTATCTTGCCTTTCTTCCGATCTTCCCGCCTTCCTGTCCGCTCCAAGCCCTTGACCTTCTTCGTGCCTTCGTGCGCTTCGTGGTGAATAAAAACGTTCAGGCGTGGGCGCGGGCTGCGGTCTGGTTGAAGTAGGCGGCCTTCCAGCTCTCGTAGTCGGCGACGAGTTGCTCGACGTCGGCGGCATCGAACGGGCGCAGGCCGCTCAGCACCAGGTGCTTGCTGCCGTCGGCGACTACGGACTGATCGATCACCAGCTCGTAGTCCAGGCGGATCTCGCCGCGCTTGCCGTTGACGGTCATCACCGCGTCCTTCAGGCGCGGCTCCGGCACCCCGGCGCTGGCGGCCAGCGGCTCGGGCAGGCGGAAGCCCATGCGCTCGTACATCACCAGCGGGCGCTTCGGGTTCACCATCACGCCGTGCTCCTCCATCAGCGGCACCAGCACATGCGGGAAGTTCTGCCCGGAGAAGCTCACATAACTGCGGATCAGGGATTCAATCGCGTTGGGCTCGTCGATCACCGCGCCGGAGCGCTCGACCTCGATCACGCTCTTGCCATTGTCGTCGGTAATCGCAAAGGCCTCGCCCGGGGCCTCCGGGAAGATCAGCGGCACGTTGCCCCCCACCATGCCGGTAAAGCGGAAGTGCATGTTCGCGCTGGCGCCGTAGGTATCCAGCACCAGCGCGAACAGCAAATCGCCCGGCACGCAGAAGCGCCGGTTGTCGGCATCGTGGATCGGATTGAAATCGCCGGCGAGCGTCTTGGCAAAGTCACTGCCCTGCTCCGGGGTCACGACAAGTTGACCGTCGCGATGGCGGTAGAAATCCTCAAGGAAGCTTTTGTCGGTCACGCGGTCTCCCCGAAATCGTATTGCGGCGTGGTTTTTCGCACCACTATAGCCCGAAATGCCCCTCAATGGCCTTGATAAAGGCATCGCCATAGCGCTCCAGCTTGTGCTGGCCGACCCCGGAGATCCCGGCCATCTCGTCACGGCTGCGCGGGGCGGCCGCGACCATCTCCAGCAGTGTGGCATCGCTGAAGATCACGTAGGGCGGCACCCCCTGGTCGCGCGCGAGGTCGGTGCGCAATGCGCGCAGGGCCTCCCACAGCGCGCGGTCCTCGCTGTCCATCGCCGCCACACTGCGGGCGGTGTCGCGGCGGGCCGGGCGGGCCGTGCGCGCCTCGCGTTCCGGGCGCGCCAACTCTTCGCGCAGGTGGATCGACTCCTCGCCGCGCAGCACCGGGCGACAGGCCGGGTCCAGCTTCAGCCCGCCGTAGCCCTCCTCGTCCAGGCGCAACAGGCCGCGGGCGAGCAGCTGACGCACCACGCCGCGCCACTGTGCCTTGTCCAGTTCCTTGCCGATCCCGAAGGTGCTCAGGCGGTCGTGACCGAGGCGGCTCAGGCGTTCGCTCGCGGAGCCGCGCAGCACGTCGATCACGTGCCCCGCGCCGAAGCGCTCGCCGGTGCGGTAGATGCAGGACAGGAGCTTCTGCACCGGGACACTGGCATCCCAGGTGGCCGGCGGCTGCATGCAGTTGTCGCAGGTCCCGCAGGGCTCGGGCATGCGCTCGTCGAAGTAGGCAAGCAGGGCCTGGCGCCGGCAACTGGTGATCTCGCAGAACCCGAGCATCGCCTCCAGCTTTTGCTGCTCGATGCGCTGGCGCTCGGCGCCGGCCTGCGAGCCCTCCAGCATCTGGCGCAGGGTCACGACATCCTGCAGGCCATAGACCATCCAGGCATTCGCGGGCAGGCCGTCGCGCCCGGCGCGGCCGGTCTCCTGATAGTAGCCCTCCAGGCTCTTGGGCAGGTTCAGGTGAGCCACGAAACGTACGTTCGGCTTGTCGATCCCCATGCCGAAGGCGATGGTCGCCGCCATCACCACGCCCTCCTCGCGCAGGAACCGGGTCTGGTTCTCCGCGCGGGTCGCCGCCGGCAGACCCGCGTGATAGGGCAGCGCGGTAATGCCCTGTTCCGCCAGCCACTCGGCCACCGCCTCGACCTTCTTGCGCGACAGGCAATAGACGATACCGGCCTCGCCCGCGTGTTCCTCGCGGATGAAGCGCAGCAGCCGGTCGCGTGCGGAACCGCCGCGCCCCCCGTCGGCCTGGGCGATGCGGTAGCGGATATTGGGGCGATCGAACGAGCTGACAAAGGCACGGGCCTGCTCCAGGCGCAGCCGCTCGCGGATCTCCTGGCGAGTGGGCCCGTCCGCCGTCGCCGTCAGGGCCAGACGCGGCACCTGCGGGAAGCGTTCGGCCAGCACCGCCAGCTGGCTGTACTCCGGGCGGAAGTCATGCCCCCATTGCGAGACGCAGTGGGCCTCGTCGATGGCGAACAGCGCCAGCTCGATACCCTCCAGGCGCTCCAGCATGCCCGCGGCGAACAGGCGCTCCGGCGACATGTACAGCAGATCCAGTTCGCCCGCATGCAGCGCGGCCAGCACGGAGCGGGCCTCGTCCGCCTTCTGGCCGGAATCCAGACTGGCGGCCGCCACGCCGTTCTGGCGCAGGGCCGCCACCTGATCCTGCATCAGCGCGATCAGCGGCGAGATCACGATGCCGCACCCGGGCCGCGCCAGCGCGGGGATCTGGTAGCACAGCGACTTGCCACCGCCGGTGGGCATCAGCACCACGGCGTCGCCACCCGCGGTCACATGCTCGACGATGGCCTGTTGCTGACCGCGAAATTCCGTGTAGCCGAAGGTCTCGCGCAGGATCTCCAGTGGCGCCGCCGCCGGAGCGCTTCCCTGCGCTTCTCCAGCTGCAAGACCCGAGGGTTCCAATGGACGTACTCCAGACGGGAAGACAAGCCACGAAGACTGCCGAATGCCCGCCACTGCTGCAAGCCACCAGCGCCACAACCGCCCCGCGCCGGCCGCAATCCCTCCCGGTGCGCAGTCGCCCGCCGTGACCCGCCGCGATAAACTCCCCACCTGAATACCAAAATCCAGGACGCCCGATGCCGACAAACGCCCGCCTCCTGCCCGCCGCCTTGCTGGCCCTGTTCGCGTTGACCGCCTGTTCCGACGCCCCGGAACCGGACACCGCCGCCGAGGCGCCTGCGCAGGCATCCAGCGAAGACTCGAGCGCGGCCTCCGGCTCCACCGCGCAGCTCGACTACAGCCTGCCGCCAGAGGACTTCGCCGCCGACCCCGAGGCCGGGCGCTCGCTGTTCCGCGCCAACTGCATGCAGTGCCACGGCGAGGACGCCCGCGGCACCGACCAGGGCCCGCCGCTGATCCACCGCATCTACGAGCCTTCGCACCACCCGGACATCACCTTCCATCGCGCCGTGGCCCTGGGCGTGCACGCGCACCACTGGGACTTTGGCGACATGCCGCCGGTGGCCGGGGTCACCGGCGAGGAGACCGCCCATATCATCGCCTGGATCCGCCAGGAACAGCGCGCCGTCGGCATCGACTGAACACAACCCGTACATGACAGATCCACGCACGGAGGCGATCCGCGGCACGGTTCACGCCTACCTGGACGCCTGGCTGCGCCAGCGCGATCTCGCGGCCCTGCTGCGCTTTCACACCCCTGGGGTCAGCGGCTTTGGCACCGGTGCCGACGAGGCCGCCTTCAACCCCGAAGAGGTCGAACGCATCGCCGGGCGCGACATCGAACAGGTACCGGAGCCCTTCGACTTCGCGATCCACCGCGAGGAGATCCGACTGCTGACGGATGACGTGGCGCTGATCATGCTGATCTTCGACATGATCCTGGATACCCGCGGGCAGCGGGTCCGACTGAACGGCCTGCGGGCCAGTCTGGTGCTGCACGCGACCGCCGACGGCTGGCGCCTGGAGCACCTGCATGGCTCCTTCCCCGCGAGCGTCCATGGAGACGACGAACCCTACCCGGTGAAGGAGCTGGAGGAGCGCGCACAGGTGCTCGAACGCCTGGTACGGGAACGCACGCACTCCCTGGAGGCCGCCCAGCAACACCTGGAACACCTCGCCACCACCGACCCGCTGACCGGATTGAACAACCGCATGAAGGCCAGCGAGGCCCTGGCCGAAGAGATCCTGAGGGCCGAGCGTCACGCGAGCCCGCTCAGCGTAATCCTGCTGGACCTTGATCACTTCAAGCCGATCAACGACACCCTGGGACATGGTCGCGGCGACGCGGTACTGACCGCGGTCGGGCAGCTGATAACGGGCCGCATCCGCGCCACCGATCGGGCCGCGCGCTGGGGTGGCGAGGAGTTCCTCATTCTCTGCCCGCAAGATGACATCGCCGCCACAGCCCGGCTGGCCGAGGACCTGCGCCACTGCCTGGAGACCCACGACTTCCAGACCGGACAGCCACTGACCGCCAGCTTCGGCGTCGCCCAGCTGAAGCCAGGCGAGAGCGCGGAATCCCTGGTGGACCGGGCCGACCGCGCCCTGTACGCGGCCAAGCACGCCGGGCGCAACCGGGTACAGGGCGCGTGAAATCAATCCGGCCCCGGGGGCGTCCCGCCCGGTAACCGCAGGAACGCATTCACCCCGATCGGCAAAAGGAGCCTTGCCATGTGCACGAAGAGACTGACCCTCGCCACCCTTCTGGGCCTTCTGGCCCTGCCCGCTCAGGCAAACCCGGTCGACATGCTGGAGGCCCAGCTGCATGCCAGCGGCCCGAACCAGTGGCGGGTCGCCGTCACCGTGGAGCATCCCGATACCGGCTGGGATCACTATGCCGATGCCTGGCGTGTGCTGGACGCCGATGGGAACGTCCTCGGTGAACGCATCCTGCACCACCCGCATGTCAACGAGCAGCCGTTTACCCGCAGCCTGCGCCGGCTGTCGATCCCCGATGGCAAGCGATTCCTGCAGATCGAGGCCCGCTGCTCGCAGGACGGCTGGAGTCACCAGCGCCTGCGGATCGACCTGGAACAGGACCGGGGCGACGGCTACCGCATCCACCGGTGAGATGCGCGGCCGGGCCGCACCGGGCCGGGGAGCCGCCACGGAACGCGCGCCCATGTGCGTACCCGGCGGGGACCTCCTAAAGTAGGCAGCCTACCCAGCCCCGGACTCCCCCATGCGCGGTCACTCCAGCGTGCACGATGCGCCCGACGATGCGATCAACTGGCGCATCGTTCGCTCCCTGTTCCCCTATCTCGCGGAGTTCCGCGGCCGGCTGTTCCTGGCCCTGGGCCTGATGGGCCTGGCCAAGCTGGCGACCGTGCTGGTCCCGCTGGCGCTGAAGTACATCGTCGACCACTTCGAGGACGGCGGCACCGAGGCGCTGGTCGCAGTCCCGGTGGCCCTGGTGATCGCCTACGGCCTGCTGCGCTTCGGCAGTACCCTGTTCGGCGAGCTGCGCGACGCGGTCTTTGTGCGCGTGGCCGAACGGGCCATGCGGCGCGCGGCCCTGCGGGTATTCGAGCACCTCCACCGGCTCGAGCTGAGCTTCCACCTGGCGCGCGAGACCGGTGGCCTGGCACGCGACATCGAGCGCGGCACCAGCGGCATCAGCTTCCTGCTGCGCTTCATGGTGTTCAACATCCTGCCGACCATCATCGAGATCGCGCTGGTCGCGGTGATCCTGCTGGTGGCGGTCGGTCCGGTCTTCACCGTCACCGTGATCCTCGCGGTGGCCGCCTACATCGCCTGGTCGGTATGGATTACCGAGTGGCGTACCCGCTTCGTGCGCGAGGCCAACCAGCGCGACAACGAGTCCAACACCCGCGCGATCGACTCGCTGCTGAACTACGAAACGGTGAAGTACTTCGGCAACGAGGGCTTCGAGGCCCGGCGCTACGACGAGGGCCTGGCGACCTGGGAACAGGCGCGCACCAAGAACGTGCTGTCGCTGGTGCTGCTGAACTCCGGCCAGGCCCTGATCATCGCCGCCGCGATCACCGTGATGATGCTGCTGGCCGCCAGCCGGGTGGCCTCGGGGCAGATGTCGCTGGGCGATCTGGTGATGGTCAATGCCTACATGATCCAGCTGTTCATGCCGCTGAACTTCCTCGGCTTCGTCTACCGCGAGATCCGGCAGTCGCTGGCGAACATCGAGCGCCTGTTTGGCCTGCTGGAAAAACCGGTACAGGTCGAGGACCGGCCCGGCGCGCCGGATCTCGACGTCGCGGAGGGGCATGTGCGCTTCGAGCAGGTCGCCTTCCACTACCAGCCGGAGCGCCCGATCCTCGAGGACGTATCACTGGAAATCCCAGCCGGGCACAAGCTGGCGGTCGTCGGGCCCAGCGGGGCCGGGAAGTCCACGCTCGCACGCCTGCTGTTCCGGTTCTTCGACGTGACGGACGGGCGCATCACTATCGACGGCCAGGATATCCGCGAGGTGACCCAGCAAAGCCTGCGCAGTGCGATCGGCGTGGTCCCGCAGGATACCGTGCTGTTCAACGCGAGCATTCGCTACAACATCGCCTATGGTGATCCGGAGGCCTCCGAGGAGGCCATCCGGCGCGCGGTGCGTCTGGCGCACCTGGACGATTTCATCCAGCGCCTGCCCGACGGCCTGGATACGGTCGTCGGCGAACGCGGCCTCAAGGTCTCCGGCGGCGAGAAGCAACGCATCGCCATCGCCCGCATGCTGCTGAAGGACCCGCCGATCCTGGTCTTCGACGAGGCCACCTCGTCCCTGGACTCGGGCTCGGAGAAGGCGATCCTGCAGGCGCTGAACGAGGTCTCGGCGCGGCGCACCACGCTGGTCATCGCACATCGCCTGTCGACCGTGAAGGATGCCGAGCAGATCGTGGTCCTCGATCAGGGACGCGTGGTCGAACGCGGCACCCACCGCGAACTCCTCGCGGCGGGCGGCGCCTACGCCCGCCTGTGGCAACACCAGCAGGAACACGAACCCGCGCCCGTCGATCCGCGCCCGAATGCCGGGACCTGAACCCTTTTATTCACCACGAAGCACACGAAGGCACGAAGGAATTCAAGGGCGGTTAACAGGAAGGTACGAAGACGGGAAGATGAATAGGGTGCGTCTCCCAGAGCCCCTGATGCCCGGGCGCGCGGATGTGGCCAGCCGGTGCCCGGCGCCCCAACCAGAAATCCTTCCGACCTTCCCGTCTTCCTGTCCGCTTTTATGCCATTGACCTGGCCCTTCTTCGTGCCTTCGTGTGCTTCGTGGTGAATAAAGAGCTCTTGGCAGTCAGTCGGGATCGACGCGGCCGCGCAGGGCCTTCTTGCGGCCGCGGTGGGTCTTGCCCTCCAGGCGGCGCAGCTTGGAGGCGCGCGTGGGGCGCGTCGGCTTGCGCGCCTTGATCGGGCGACCCACCTCGCGCAGCAGCTCCGCCAGGCGCTCCAGCGCATCCTCGCGGTTGGCTTCCTGAGTACGGTACTGCTGCGCCTTGAGCACGACCACGCCGTCCTTGGTGATGCGCTGGTCATGGCGGCGCAGCAGGCGCTCCTTGTAGACGTCGGGCAGGCTGGAGGCGCGGATATCGAAGCGCAGATGAATGGCCGAGGCCACCTTGTTCACGTTCTGCCCGCCGGCCCCCTGGGCACGGATCGCGGTCAGCTCGATCTCGTGCTCGGGGACGCTCACGCTGTTGGAAATGCGCAGCATCGGGGAATCAGCGGAAATCGCCGCCATGGATGCGGCCATCCGCGTCCAGTTCGGCGAAGAAGCGGCTGTTATCCGTGCGGTATTCCTGGGTCACGATGTCGCCGGGCAGCACCAGCATCACGTCGGGGTAGACGCGCTCGAACTCCTCGGGCGTCGGCCGACTCTCGAGGAAGTGCAGGAACGGGTTCATCCGCTCGACCGTACCCGGTCGCGGCTCGGGTCCATCGCCCCGGGTCTCGGTCTTGTGCACCGCGCAGCCGCCAACCACCAGCGCCACGACCACGCCAATCACAGACAAGAATCGAAACGCCATATTCTCCTCCTGCACCACACAACTGCACCGTCATTGCGAGGCGTCGAAGACACCGTGGCAATCGCCTCAAGCTGGCATCAAGCCCGGGGCCGCTGATTTCGGATGGAGTTCGCCACGTCGCTTCGCTCCTCCCGATGGCGGTTCCAGTGCACCCCGGAGCGGCGATCTACTCCGTCGGCTGGCCGTGCTCGCGGGTCGCCTCGAAGCGGATCTCCGGCCATTTTTCCATCGCCATCTGCAGGTTCACCCGAGTCGGGGCGATATAGACCAGATCGCCACCGTGATCGATCGCCAGGTTCGCCGCGGCCTTCTCCCTGAACTCCTCGAGTTTCTTCGGGTCGTCGCACTCGACCCAGCGCGCGGTCTGGACGTTCACGTTCTCGAACTGCGCCTCGACCTTGTACTCGGTACGCAGGCGCTCGGCGACCACGTCGAACTGCAGCACGCCGACCGCGCCCAGGATCAGGTCGTTGTTGGTCAGCGGGCGGTAGAGCTGGGTCGCACCCTCCTCGCACAACTCCTGCAGGCCCTTGGCGAGCTGCTTCATCTTCAGCGGGTCCTTCAGCTGCGCGCGCCGGAACAGCTCCGGGGCGAAGTTGGGCACGCCGGTGAAGGTCAGGTCCTCGCCCTGGGTGAAGGTATCCCCGATGCGGATGGTGCCGTGGTTGTGAATGCCGATGATGTCGCCCGGATAGGCGGTCTCCACATGCTCGCGGTCGGAGGCCAGGAAGGTCAGCGCATCCGGGATCTTCACGTCGCGCCCGATCCGCACGTGACGCAGCTTCGCGCCCTTGTCGAAGGTGCCGGAACAGATGCGCATGAAGGCGATGCGGTCACGGTGATTCGGATCCATGTTCGCCTGGATCTTGAACACGAAGCCGGTGAACTTCTCCTCGGTCGGCTCGACCTTGCGCGAGTGTGTCGGACGCGGCAGCGGACCCGGGGCGTATTCGACGAAATCGTCCAGCAACTCCTCGATGCCGAAGTTGTTGATCGCGGAGCCGAAGAACACCGGGGTCTGCTCGCCGCGCAGGTAGGCGTCCGCGTCGAACGCGTGCGAGGCGCCCTGCACCAGCTCGAGCTCCTCGCGCAGCTCCTGCGCCTGATCGCCCAGCACCTCGTCCAGGCGCGGATTGTCCAGGCCCTCGATGATCTCGCCGGTGGACTTCTTCCCACCCTGCTCGGGATCGTACAGGTGCACCGCGTCGCGACGGATATGGTAGACGCCACGGAAGCGCTTGCCGGAGCCGATCGGCCAGGTGACCGGGGCGCACTCGATCTTCAGTACCTCCTCGACCTCGTCGAGAAGCTCGATCGGGTCGCGGCCCTCGCGGTCCATCTTGTTGACGAAGGTCATGATCGGCGTGTCGCGCAGCCGGCAGACCTCCATCAGCTTGATGGTGCGTTCTTCCACGCCCTTGGCCGCGTCGATCACCATCAACGCGGAGTCCACCGCGGTCAGCGTGCGGTAGGTGTCCTCGGAGAAGTCCGCGTGCCCGGGGGTGTCCAGCAGATTCACCATGCGCCCCTTGTACGGGTACTGCATCACGGACGAGGTGACCGAGATCCCGCGCGACTTCTCCATCTCCATCCAGTCGGAGGTGGCATGGCGCGACGACTTGCGCCCCTTGACCGTACCGGCGAGCTGGATCGCGCCGCCGTACAGCAGGAGCTTTTCGGTCATGGTGGTCTTGCCGGCGTCCGGGTGCGAGATGATCGCGAAGGTCCGGCGTCGGCGGGTTTCCTCGATAAAGGACATGCATTCGGGCCGCTGGGAACAGCCCGCAAGTTTAACGCGAAATCGGGGGTCCGGTTCAGCCGGATGCCCCCGAAACGCAAACGGCCCCGGAAGCCGGGGCCGTTGTGCAACCCCACACTGGCCGCTGCGGGCTCAGCGTGCGGCGGCCGCCTGGATCGCCGCGTTCTGCTCCTCCAGACGCCCGCGCGCGGTCACCAGGTCGCGGTTGTTCATGCGGGCCTCGAGCGTAGCAATGCGCTCTTCGTCCTGGGCCAGGCTGTACCAGACATGCGCCTGCACCAGGTCACGCTCGACCCCGCGGCCGTTCTGGTGCAGCCGGCCCAGCCCGATCTGGGCATGCCGGTAGCCCTGTTCCGCCGCGGCGGTGTACCAGCGGGCGGCGGCGGCCGCATCGCGCGTGGTGCCCTGGCCGTTCTCGTGCAGCAACCCGACGTAGTACTGGGCGGCGGGCAGCCCCTGATCCGCGGCCCGGGTCAGCCATTCGAGACCGGCGGCCGGGTCCTGTTCGCCATTGGCCAGGTGGCTCCCTAGCCAGTACTGGGCATCGGCATGTCCCAGTTCGGCGGCGCGGGTGTAGTGCTCGCGGCTGCGCTCGGGGTCCGCCGGGGCGCCCTTGCCGGCCGCCAGGAGATAGCCCAGGTAGTAGTGGGCCCCGGCGTGGTCGGCATCCGCTGCGCGGGCGAACCAGCGCACGGCCTGGTCGTGGTCCACTGGCGTACCCCGCCCGGAGTAGTTGGCCATACCCACGTCGAACATCGCCGCGGTATTGCCCTTCTGCGCGTTGCTTTCGCGGATCTCGTACCAGACCTCCAGCAGTTCCTGCTGG
Organism: Thioalkalivibrio sp. ALE25; assembly: GCF_000377285.1. NCBI lineage: Bacteria > Pseudomonadati > Pseudomonadota > Gammaproteobacteria > Chromatiales > Ectothiorhodospiraceae > Thioalkalivibrio > Thioalkalivibrio sp. ALE25. The sequence goes on from NZ_KB897935.1 coordinate 98,989, forward strand.
CGCTCGGCCTCGTCATAACCAAAGGACTGCTGGGCCTGAACGGCCCCGGCGGACAGCGCCAGTGGCAGGGCCAGAGGGAGCGAAACGAACAGTGCGCGCAGGGATCGGGACATGGGTTACCTCATCCGGTGTCGGGGCGAATACCGGTTTTGATCATAGTCCGGGGGGCGGGCCGTCACAACGCGGGGGTGGCAGGACGAGAACCGATGACGGCAAAACGGGCGCACATCACGCAAAGGTCACCCGGGACTGTGACCGGTTTCACGCCGCCAGCGGAACCCGTCAGGCCCCGGCCGGGGCGTTGCAGCGACGTGTCAGAACCCAGGCATCCTCGCGGCCGCTGGGTAGCGGGTAGTAGCGCGGGCGGGTGCCGACATGCTCGAAGCCCTCGGAACGGTAGAGCTGGACCGCGGCCACGTTCGACGGACGGACCTCCAGAAAGAGCGCCTCGGCCTCCTGCTCACAGGCATAGTCGAACAAGCGCCGCACCATGAACCGGCCCAGCCCGTTGCCCTGCCAGCGCGGGTCCACCGTCAGGTTCAGCAGGTGGGCCTCGCCCGCGGCCACGCTCAGCACGGTGTGGCCCACCTGGCGGCCATCCACCTCGAGCACCCAGCAGTCATAGCCCACACGGATGCAGTCCTCGAAGATGCGGGCGGTCCACGGGTAGTCATAGGCCTCGCGTTCCACGCGCATCACCCCCTCCACATCCGCCGTCTGCATACGGCGCAACTCGGGCTGGACGCGGGGTTCAGCACTCATGTCGCAGCTTCCTCCTGAACGGGGTGAACGAAGGGGATACGGGGCGCTTCCGGGAATTCCGAGCCCGGGAATGCTGCCCGGGTTCCCATCTCCACAACGGGAATCGGGTTACTCCAGGAAGGCCCGGGCGCGCTGCAGGTCCTGCCAGGCCTTGCCCTTGTCTCCCGGCTTTCGCAGCAGGTAGGCCGGGTGATAGGTCACCACCAGCGGCACGCCCTGATAGCGGTGCTGCGCCCCGCGCAGGCGTCCCAGGGGCTCCTCCGATGCCAGCAGGCTCTGGGCCGCGATCCGTCCCAGGGCGACAATGACCTGGGGCTGGATCAGGGCGATCTGGCGATCGAGGTAGGCGCGGCAGGCCGCCGATTCCTCCGGTTTCGGGTCGCGGTTTCCGGGGGGCCGGCACTTCAGCACGTTGGCAATGAAGACATCGTGGCCCCGCTCCAGCCCCAGCGCCCGCAGCATGTTGTCCAGCAGCTGTCCGGCACGGCCGACGAAGGGTTCCCCCCGCCGGTCCTCCTCCGCGCCGGGGGCCTCGCCAATGAACAGCCAGCGGGCGCGCGGATCGCCCACCCCGAACACGGTCTGCGTACGTTCGCGCGCCAGCTCGGCACAGGCCTGGCAGTCACGCACGCGTGTCTGGAGGGCCTCCCAGTCCAGGGTCGCGACGGCGGCGTCCTGCCCCCCGCCACCCGCATCCGCCGCCCCGGACGGCACCTCGGCGGCCGGGGCCAGCGGTTCGCCCGGCGGCGCTTCGATCGCCGGGGCGGCCGCGACCCGCGACCGCCACACCGGGATACCCATATCCGCGAGGATGCGGCGCTGGCGCACCGACAGCGACACGCGACTACTCCCCCGAGGGCGCCCGGCGACGATGCCGGCGCCAGCGCTCCAGGGTCAGCAGCGGACCGGACAGGGCGTAGATCACGAAGCCCGCGAGGAGGACCTTGGGCGGATCCAGGGCCAGCAGCATCAGCGCGACCACCACGCCGACGATCGCCAGGAAGGGCACCCGGTGCTTGAAGTCCATGTCCTTGAAGCTGAAGTAGGTCAGGTTACTGACCATTGCCGCCCCGGACAGCACGGTAACCACCAGGATGCCGACCACGTACGGATCGGCCAGCTCGGCGGGGATGCCCCAGTCCTCCAGCACCCAGACCATGCCGACCAGGATCGCGGCACTGGCGGGGCTTGGCAGGCCCTGGAAGAAGCGCTTGTCGCTGACCGCGAGGCGACTGTTGAAGCGCGCCAGACGCAGCGCGGCGGCGGTGGTAAAGAAGAACGCCGCCACCCAGCCGAAGTTGCCCAGGTCATGCAGTTGCCACAGGTAGACGATCAGCGCCGGCGCAACGCCGAACGAGACCAGATCCGACAGCGAATCGTACTGCGCGCCGAACTCGCTCTGGGTGTCGGTCATGCGCGCGACGCGGCCGTCCAGGGTGTCCAGCACCATGGCCACGAAGACCGCGATGGCGGCGGTGATGTATTCGCCGTTGATCGCCGAGACGATGGCGAAGAAGCCGGAGAAGAGCACCCCCGTGGTGAACAGGTTGGGCAGCAGGAACACGCCGCGCCGGCGCCGACGATGCGGGGGCTGGTCGTCGGCGATGGTGTCCTCGCCCTCGATGTAGTCGGGTTCCGCGCGGCGGTCGCCTTCGTCGCCTGTACTCATTGCAGCATCTCCACGGCCCCCTCGGCGTCCCCGGTGGATTCGGACTCCGGCAGTCCGCCCAGCAGGGCGGAACCGGCCAGCACCCGCTGCCCCGGCTCGACCATCACCTGCGACCCGGCCGGCAGCCACACCTCGAAGGTACCACCAAAGCCGGCGAACCCCATGCGCTTGCCGCGCCCCAGACGATTCCCCGGGACGTTGTTCTGCATGCGGATCATCCGCGGCCAGTGATCGACACTGAGGGCCAGGGTCAGCCGCGTGCCCTCGTCGGTCTCCAGCGCGTAGGCCAGGCGGCCCTCCAGTTGCGCATCCGGGGCTTCATCGGTTTCCTTGCCCGGCCAGACCCGTTCGCGGATCTCGGCCTCCTGCGGGGCGTGCACGTTGTACTCGCCCAGCCGCCGCTGGCGCAGGCGGATGCAGACCGCCGGCTTCTTCGTGAACGGGTCGCGGGCCTCGGCGACCGATTCGATGGTGCCATCAGCCGGGGCGATCACGCCCAGGGCCGGCGCCGGGGCCTTGCGCCGCAGGTCACGGAACACCGCCATCAGGAACACGGTGAGGATCACCATGAACAGGCCCAGCTCCGCCTCCCCGACCAGCAACGTGATGACCGCCATCCACGCGGCGATGATCACGAACAGGCGGCCTTCAGGGGCTAGCGGAAACAGCATCGGGCGCTCGGCAGGAATGAAGGACCACGGCGGGCCGGAACGCCCGCCGCGGGGAGCCGCATCAGTTGCGGGACTTGTCGACCAGCTGGTTGGCCTTGATCCACGGCATCATCGCACGCAGGCGTTCGCCCACCTGCTCGATCTCGTGGGCGGCGTTCAGGCGACGGTTGGCGGTCATCGACGGGTAGTTCATCGCGCCTTCCAGGATGAACTGCTTGGCATACTCGCCGTTCTGGATGTTCTTCAGCGCCTCGCGCATGGCCCAGCGCGACTCCTCGTTGATCACCTGCGGGCCGGTCACGTACTCGCCGTACTCGGCATTGTTGGAGATCGAGTAGTTCATGTTGGCGATGCCGCCCTCGTACATCAGGTCGACGATCAGCTTCAGCTCGTGCAGGCACTCGAAGTAGGCCATCTCCGGGGCGTAACCCGCCTCGGTCAGGGTCTCGAAGCCGGCCTTGACCAGCTCCACCGCACCGCCGCACAGCACGGCCTGTTCGCCGAACAGGTCGGTCTCGGTCTCGTCCTTGAAGGTGGTCTCGATGATGCCGGTGCGACCGCCGCCGATCGCGGAGGCATAGGACATCGCGATGTCACGGGCCTTGCCGGAGGCGTCCTGCTGGATGGCGATCAGGTCGGGGATACCGCCGCCACGCACGAACTCGGAGCGCACGGTGTGGCCCGGGGCCTTGGGCGCGATCATGATCACGTCCAGGTCCTTGCGCGGCTCGATCTGGTTGTAGTGGATCGCGAAGCCGTGGGCGAAGGCCAGGGTCGCGCCCTGCTTCAGGTTCGGTTCCAGCACGTCGCGGTACAGCGCGGCCTGGTACTCGTCCGGGGCCAGCACCATGATCAGGTCGGCGCCGGCGGTCGCGGCGTCGACGTCGGCGACCTTCAGGCCGGCCTCTTCGGCCTTGGCGCGGGAACCGGAGCCCTCGCGCAGGCCCACGGTCACGTCCACGCCGGAGTCCTTCAGGTTGTTCGCATGGGCGTGGCCCTGCGAACCGTAGCCGATGATGGCCACCTTCATGCCCTGGATGATGGAGAGATCGGCGTCTTTGTCGTAGTAGAGATTCATCACAATTTCCTTGATATCGGGCAAACAAACGGGTCCGGCACCGCAGGCAGCGCCGGACCCGGGGATTCAGATCTGCAGGCTGACGTCGCCGCGTGCGATGCCCATGACGCCGGAACGCACGACCTCCAGCACCGGGAACGGCTGGAGCGCCTCGAGGAAAGCATCCAGCTTGGAGCCCTCGCCGGTGATCTCGACGACATAGGTGTCGTGGGTCACGTCGATGATGCGGCCGCGGAAGATATCCGCCAGGCGCTTCGCCTCCTCGCGGTCGGCGGCCTCCGGCACGCGGACCTTGACCAGCGCCATCTCGCGCTCGATGTGCGGGTAGGCGGTCATGTCCAGCAGTTTGATCACGTCGATCAGCTTGTTCAGCTGCTTGGTGATCTGCTCGACGATCTCGTCGGAACCACTGGTGACGATGGTCATGCGCGACAGCGACGGGTCGTCGGTCGGCGCGACGGTCAGCGACTCGATGTTGTAGCCACGCGCGGAGAACAGCCCGGCCACCCGCGAGAGGGCACCGGCTTCGTTTTCCAGCAGGACACTGATGATATGACGCATACGGCTCTTCCCTGTACCCGGCTCAGACCAGGATCATCTCGTTCTGGCCGGCACCGGCCGGGATCATTGGATACACGTTCTCGGACTGGTCGGTGATGAAGTCCAGGAACACCAGGCGCTCCTTCTGCGCCAGGGCCTCCTTGATCGCACCCTCGACGTCCCCGGGCTGGGTGACCTGGATGCCGACATGGCCATAGGCCTCGGCCAGCTTCACGAAGTCCGGCAGGGCATCCATGTAGGACATCGCGTAGCGGCCCTGGTAGAAGAACTCCTGCCACTGCCGGACCATGCCCAGGTAGCGGTTGTTCAGGTTCAGGATCTTCAGCGGCAGCTGGTACTGGAAGCAGGTGGACAGCTCCTGGATGCACATCTGGATGCTGGCCTCGCCGGTGATGCAGCCCACCGTCGCGTTCGGGTGCGCGAACTGCACGCCCATCGCGAACGGCAGGCCCACGCCCATCGTGCCCAGACCGCCGGAGTTGATCCAGCGGTTCGGCTTGTCGAAGCGGTAGAACTGCGCGGCCCACATCTGGTGCTGGCCGACATCCGAGGTCACGAAGGCCTCGCCCTGGGTGAGCTCCCAGAACTTCTGCACCACGTACTGCGGCTTGATCAGCTCGGAATTCTGGTCGTACTTCAGGCAGTCCTGCGCCTGCCATTCCTCGATCTGCTTCCACCAGGTGGCCAGAGCCTCGGCATCCGGCTTGCCGCCGTTCTCGTCCAGGCCCTTGATCAGCTCGCGCAGCACCGGCTCCACCTCGCCCACGATCGGCACGTCCACCTTCACGTTCTTGGAGATGGAGGACGGGTCGACATCGACGTGCACGATCTTCGCATGCGGGCAGAACTTCTCGATGTTGCCGGTCACGCGATCGTCGAAGCGCGCGCCGATCGCGATCAGCACGTCCGCGTGATGCATGGCCATGTTGGCCTCGTAGGTCCCGTGCATGCCGAGCATGCCGAGGTACTGTTTGTCCGACGCCGGGTAGCCGCCCAGCCCCATCAGGGTGTTGGTGATCGGATAGCCCAGCTTGCGGGTGAACTCCGTCAGCGCCTCGGAACCCTTGCCCAGGATCACGCCACCGCCGGTGTAGATCATCGGCTGTTTCGCCGACAGGATCAGCTCCACCGCCTTGCGGATCTGGCCGGTGTGTCCCTTCGAGACCGGGTTGTAGGAGCGCATGTGGATGCTCTCCGGGTACTCGAACTCGCAGCTGTCGGCGGTCACGTCCTTCGGGATGTCCACCACCACCGGGCCGGGGCGACCGGTGGTCGCCACGTAGAAGGCCTTCTTGATGGTGGTGGCCAGGTCCTTCACGTCCTTGACCAGGAAGTTGTGCTTCACGCAGGGACGCGTGATCCCCACGGTGTCGACCTCCTGAAAGGCATCATTGCCGATCAGGCTGGTCGGCACCTGGCCGGTGAACACCACCAGCGGCACGGAATCCATGTACGCATCGGCGATCCCGGTGATCGCGTTGGTCGCGCCGGGGCCGGAGGTGACCAGCGCCACGCCGGGCTTGTCGGAGGACTTGGCATAGCCCTCGGCCGCATGTACCGCGCCCTGCTCGTGGCGCACCAGTACGTGGGAGACCTTGTCCTGCCGGTACAGCGCATCGTAGATGTGCAGTACCGCGCCACCGGGATAGCCGAATACGACCTCGACGCCCTCGGCCTGCAGGCTGCGGCAGAAGATTTCGGCGCCGGTGATGGCGGTGGAGGAACTTGCGGTCTCGGACATGATGGTCGACTTCCTTACCGGGGGCTTGTGCACGATCGTCGAGCGATCATGCACCACAAATCAAAATAGCCCACCATCCTAATATGAAATCGCCCCCATTTCACGCCATGACGCGCGGAATCGGTGCAATTCATGCAACGCCGAGGGGCCTGCCGCAACCCGCGTTGGGGTTGTGCCCAGAGATGGCCACGGCCCCGGCGGGGCCTCGCCATGACCGGCACGAAAAATAATCGTCATCGCGACGCGCGCAGCGCCGCGGCGATCTCCAGGGAGCACCTCGGATCAAGGCTCAGCTGTGCTCGGCCCCAGCCTGCGCGGTGGGCAGCTCGGCGAAGTGCTCGCGGGCGCGGGCCACCAGCTGCGGCGGCAGGCCGTTCTTCTCCGCGATGGTCAGACCGAAGGAGACACCGGGCTCGCCAATCAGCAACCGGTAGGTGGGCGACAGGGTCTCCGCGTCGAACTGCATCGAGGCGTTGACGATGCCCGCATGCTGTGCGGCGTAGTCCTTCAGCGGCGCCAGGTGGGTGTTCACGATCCCGCGCGTGCCCCGCGCACGCAGTTCGTCCAGCATCGCCATTGCCAGGGCCGCGCCCTCGTCCGGGTCGGTGCCCGTGCCCAGCTCGTCCAGCAGGATCAGGCTCTCGGGGCCGGCGTTTTCGAGGATGCGTTTCAGGACCTCCACATGCCCGGCGAAGGTCGACAGGTGGTGGAACAGGCTCTGGTTGTCACCGACATCCACCATCACCTGATCGAAACGCCCGATGCGGCAGTCCTGCTCGGCCGGGATATGCAGCCCGCACCACGCCATGGTGACCAGCAGGCCCAGGGTCTTCAGCGCGACCGTCTTGCCGCCGGTGTTCGGCCCGGTGATCAGCAACAGCGGCTGCTCGCCATCCAGCCGGATCGACAGCGGCACCGGCTGCGGGCCGTTGCCCTCGGCAAACTGCAACAGCAGCAGCGGATGGTAGGCCTCGACCAGCTCCACGCCCGCCTCGGCCTCCAGCCGCGGGGCGTGGGCATTCATCTGGGCCGAGAGCTGCGCCGCGGCCGAGGCGAGATCGATCCAGGTCAGCGCGGTCAGCATCAGCTCCAGCGGCTCGCCGTACTGGCGCACCACATCGGTCAGCTCGCGTAGCAGGCGTTGCTGCTCGGTGTTGATCTGACCGTTGACCGTATCCAGCTGGTTGTTCAGCGGCACCGCCTCGATCGGCTCCACGATCTGGTCGCGCCCGCCCATGGCCGTGCCTCGGCGCACGCCCTTTACCGCGCTGGCGGCATCCCCGCGCAGCACCATCACGGCGCGCTCCTGGTGCCACTGAACCTTCAGCGCGTCCTCGCCCTTCTGCGCGACATCGGAGGCTGCCAGACGCTTCTTTACCACCGCCTCGACCTCGCCGCGCAGGCGGTTGCGCTCGCCAAAGGCCTCGACCAGTGATGCACTGGCGTCCTCGCGCAGCGAACCCCCGGGATTCAGGCACGCGGACAGACGCTCTTCCAGTGCCTCGGGCGGATACAGTTTGTTCAGGTCGGCCGGGTAGATCTCCGGCGTATCGGCGAGCTGGTCCGCCAGCTCGCGGGCATGACGCATGATGGTCTGCAGGTTGTGCAGCGCCTGCACCGGGAGGGCCGCGCCGGGATTGGCCGCCTGGCGCAGCGCCGCGCGCACGTCGGGAAGCTGGCCCAGCCTCGGCAGGGTGCCGGCGTCCAGGCGCTGGCGCGCGACGGTTACCGCCTTTTGCAGGGCCCGGGCGGCATCCAGGTTCGGCGCCGGCTCCAGGCCGCGCGCGGCATCGGCACCGTAGGGGGTGGCGGTCAGGCGCTCCAGCAGGCGCTGGATCGCGGGAAATTCGAGGACCTTCAGATCAACCTGCATGGCATACCCTTGTGCATGAATTCGCGATTGCAGCCGGGGCCCGGGACCCTGTGGGAGCGTGCTTGCACGCGAAGCCCCTGCCAAAGCCGGATGCAGGCAGGGGCTTCGCCGGCAAGCCGGCTCCCACAAGGGAAAGACCCGGCTCCGGCTTACTCCTCGGCCTTCTTGAACATGCCAAGGTAGGCCTTCTTGTCCATCATCGGCTCGCGCATCACCGCCAGCATGTCGTCCAGGTGCGCCGGCGTACTCATGCCGACCAGCGAGGTGCCCAGCCCTGGCGTGGAACGGTTGAACTGCATCGCGCGCTGAGCCGGATTAGGCAGGCTGGCCAGCTGCTGCTCGACCACCTCCACCGACTGCTGGGCCAGGTGCCCCTTGAGCATGGAGTGCGAGGCGATCATGTACACCTCGAGCTGGTGGGCGGCCTGCAGCGGGCTCGCCACGTTGCCCTGCCCGGTGGCGGTGTTGAAGCGGGTGAACCCCTCCAGCATCACCTGGTTGAAGGGGAGCATCGCGATCTTGAAGTGATGCCGGGCATGGTCGTCGCCGGTGACGGTCTGCGCGGCGCGCTCGGCCAGCCCCTGCATCGAGGTCAGCGACTGGAACACCGCGGCATCGGTCTCCTCGCGGAAGCCCTCGAAGGTGGAGATGCCGTAGGCGCGGATCTTCTTCTCGCGCGCGGCCCGCTCCAGCACCTCGAACACCGGCTCCAGCTTGCGGTTGGTCGCTTCCTTGCCGATCTCGTGGATGTGCACCTCGGGCTGGTCGATGATGAAGGCATCCAGCGTCTCCACCCCCATCAGCGAGCGCGACAGCTCCATCTGGTAGTGGATGTATTCCGGCGTCAGCAGGTGCGCGCCCTTGGCCAGGTCGTCCTTCGTCCCCATGCCCTGGGACTCGATCTCGCGCTGGAACCAAGCCTCCATGTCCTCCGGCGGCCCGCCGCGCAGCGTCAGGAAGCCGCCCTTGGAGATCAGGAACATCGCCTCGCGCGGGACCCCGGCCTCCAGCGCGGTGCGCACACCCGCCCCGACGGCCGCCAGCGAACGCCCGTACCGGTAGTGCGCGCCGGTATCCACCACGTTGACGCCCTCGGTCAGCCCGCGCGCGACGATCGCGGAGATCTGCGCGTCCACCTCGGCGGTGGCCGCGCCGCCGAAGGTGCCGATGCCGAGGCTCGACAGGCGCATCTTCGCGCGCGAGAACTCGCTGTAATGCCCCTCGGCGGCCTTGCCCTCGGCCACGAACTGCTCCGCGTAGCGGCGCGTCGCCTTGGCGTTGGCGTATCCGGGTATCAGTTTCTGCTCGGACTCCATGCGTTTCCTCGCTCGGTCGCAGCCATCCCTCATCCGGCCAGCGGGGGCTGGCCGACCCGGGCCGAACGGGGTCCGGGCGCGGGAGGAATCCTACGTCAGCGGCCAGGATTTGCGAAAACCCGCAACGCGAGCGGGCCACTACTGCGCCGTTTCACCCCAAATGCACTGCGCCCCGGCATATGCCGGGGCGCAGGGTCAAGCGCGGAAAGGCCGAGAGGGGCCGGGCGCCTAGTGGGCTGCTGGACCCGCGCGACCGCGCCGGCGTACGACTAACACCAGCAGGGCCAGGCCAAGCCCCAGCAGCAGGAACGAACCGGGCAGCGACACCGGCGTACCGTTGGTGAACCGGCCACTGAGGTAGAGCTCCTCGAAACCATTGTTCAGGTCATTCATGAAGAAATCGATCCCGAACAGATAGCCGGCCCCGGCAAACAGACTGAGGTCCATGGTCGGCGCGAACACGATGTAGTCCAGTCGGCCGCTCCCGACATTGGCATTGGCCTCGTACACGGTGCCGGATTCGCCGATCACCTCCACGTTACCGGGCGAGAGCGCCGGGTTGCCGTTGCCATCGTCGAAGATCCAGCGGGCCACGCGTTCCCCGGTCTCGGGGTCGTAGATGAAGACCTCGGCCTGCACCCACAGATCGGGGGAGCCCCCGGTCTGGTTGTGGTCGAAAATGAAGGTGGGAATCGTCGCGCCCGGATTGATGGCGTCGAGGTAGGCCAGCAGATTATCCACCAGGACCGGGCCATTGGCCTGCGTGCCCATGCCCCAGGTGCCGTCAAACTCCGAGGTATTGCCGCTGGGGAAAGGCATGGGGCTCTCGAAACTGTAGCTACCCCCCGGCCCGATGTTCTGATTGTCCTGGCCACTGGATCCCGTGCCCACGATCAGGTCGAGCGATCCCGTGCCCTGACCGGTGTACTGGTTCTGAGTGAGGAAGCCCCACTGGTACAGCAGGGAACCGGAATAGGAATAAAAGTCGTTGTACTGCAGCGCGACCGGGATCCCGTCGTAGGTTTCATCGATACCCGGAAGCTCGATGATGGCGGCATTCGCCACCGATCCCGCGAGCATCACGCCCGCCAGCACTGCAACCTGATTCGCCCACCACTTGCGCATCGCACCCACCTCCAGCTCCCGGCCCCGCGGCCTTCGAGGGCGCCCATCGCCCCTTGCTGGAATACGAAGCAAACGCCGGACCAAATCCGTAAGCGGCTGGTTTGTTTATGCGTTTTCGTGAATATGTTCACCCCGAGAGGCTGTTATGTAAAAAGATCCGACGCTGAACGCCGAATATCCACCGTAGAGGCGTCGGACATCTTTACACCGGGGACCGAGGGGACCGGTCCTCCACTAAGGACGCCGCCCCTGCCGCCGCAGGGCCAGGCCGCCCGCGCTAGCCGCGCAGCAAGGGGTGTGTGGCGCGCAGCTGCGCCAGTCGCGCCTCGAGCTCGGGGCGGACTGGGCCCGAGCGGTCGGCGTCGAGGCGGGAGACGAACAGGTTCTCGTACCAGTCCTCCTCCTCGTCCATGTCCCAGTCGACCTCGCGCAGCAGGGCCTGGCCGGCCGCCGGGATCGCGGCGGGTAGCTCGCGACCAGTCAGCAGGGCCCAGACCCCGGTCCAGCAGCGTGCCAGCGCCAGCGGGTGATAACCGCCGCCACCCAGGACCAGGAGCTTCGGCGTGCCGTCGGCGTGGCGCGGGCTGGTCTCGATCACGTCGTCGATGCACTGGAGGAAGCACTGGGTGGAGATGCCGAACTTGCCGAGCGGGTCCGGCAGCAGCGCATCGGTCCCGGCCTGGACCACGACCGCATCCGGCTGCCAGCGGGTGCGCACGGCCTCCCAGACGGCCGTGAAGGCGGCGCGGAACTCCGTGTCGTTGGTCTCCTTCGGTAGCGGCAGGTTGACGGCGTTGCCCAGCGGTCCGGTGTCCTCAATGCGCCCGCCCTCGAAGGGATAGCCATACTCGGTGTCCATGTGCAGGGAGACGGTGAGCACGTCCGGATCGTCGGTGAACGCGGCCTCGACCCCGTCGCCGTGGTGGGCGTCGATGTCCAGATAGAGTACGCGCTGCCCGGCCTGGCGCAGGCGCAGGATCGCCAGCGCCGGGTCATTGAAGTAGCAGAAGCCGCGGGCCTGGTCGGGTGCGGCGTGGTGCATGCCGCCGGCCGGGTTGAAGGCCATGCGCCCGTCCAGCACCACCTCGGCGCCCTGGATGGAGCCGAAAGTCGCAGTGGCCGGGGTCGCGAAGAAACCGGCGAAGAACGGGTTCTCGAAGTTGCCGATGTTGTGGCGGTCGCGGTAGCGCTGGAAGACCTTGCCCAGCGCCTCGGCGCGCTGCATCGCGGCCACGTACTCGCGGGTGTGGAACCACTCGAGCTCGGCGGGCTGGGCGCGGCGGGTGACGGCCATCTCCGCCGGGGTGATCGCGTCGTAGGCCTCGATCAGGTCGATGGTCAGCGAGACACGCGGGATCCCGAGCGGGTGGTTGTCGCCGTAGCTGTGCCCGCGATAGCGCGGGGCATGCAACAGCGTGGCATGACGACGGGCCGGCTCCGGGTGCCGGGCCGCGGCCCCGGTGGAGGCGTCAATGGCTTCGGGGGTGGCACTCACTGGCGCAGCCTCAGGTAGATCTCGGGCAGACGGCGCGGCAGCTCGTCCACGTGGTCGATGATGGTGTAGTGGCCGGGACCGAAGATCGCCGGCAGGTATTCCGAACCGGACGGGTCCAGGGTGATGCAGAACGGGTGCACGCCGGCGTCCACCGCCTCCTTCATCGCCATGCGCGTGTCCTCGTGCAGGTAGCGCTGATCGCCGCCGTCGTCGTAGTCAGCGGGGCGGCCGTCGGACAGGATCAGCAGCAGCCGGCGCTGGGCCGAGCTGCGCCGGAATGCCTCCAGCGAGTGCCGAATGCCCGCGCCCATACGCGAGGCCAGACGCCCGGAAACCCCGGCGATGCGGGCGCGGACGGTGTCGTTCAGGTCCTCGTTGAAGTCCTTCAGCCAGTAGTAGTTGACCTGGTCGCGCTGCTTGGAGGCGAAGCCGGAGATCGCGTAGGGGTCGCCGACCTTCTCGATCGCCTCGGCGAACAGCATCATCCCCTCGCGCACGCGGTCGACGATCTTGCCCTGCCCGCCCGGGTGGCGCGCCATGATCGAGGTGGACATGTCCGCCAGCATCAGCACGGCGGTATCGCGGTGCTGCACCGCACGGCGGCGGTAGATGAAGGCCTTGGGCGACAGCCCCGCCTTCTTGTCGGCGATGTAGTCGATCACCGCCTCGGTATCCAGTTCGTCACCGTCGAGCTGTTTCCTGAGCGGCGCCAGGCGCATCGGGCGCTGCATCTCCAGGCCGCGGGTCAGGCGTTTCAGGGTGTCGGCGTTCTCGGACAGGATGGTGGCCGCCCGCTCCGGGTCCTCGTCGTCCAGCACCCGCTCGTAGAGATTCACCCAGTCGGAGATGTAGCGCTGCTCGCGGTAGTCCCACTCCGGATACGGGATGCCGTCCTTCTTCGGGGTGTAGGGCGCGGCGCGCTTGGCCACCTGCGCCGGCTGCGGGATGCCCGTGCCGATGCGCCCGCCGGTGCCGGAAGTCTCCTGCTGCGGGGTCTGGATGTCGGCGTCCGGGTCCTTCTGCGCCTGCTCCGGGGCCTGCTGCGGCTGTTCTTCCTGTTTCTGATGCTCGAAGCGGTGCTCGTCGTGCGCCTCGTGGTCGCGGAAGTCGGCCAGGCTGCCGTCGCGTTTGCGCTGCGGATACACCGGCAGCGACTGGTTCAGCGACAGCCCGGGCAGATAGGCCTCGGCGCGATCCTCGATGGTGATCTCGGGGAAGGCCTCGTCGGCGAACAGCTCCTCGCCGACCGCCCAGGCGGTTACGACGTCCGCGTCCGGCTCCAGCACACGCGCCAGACGCGGGTCCTGCGGCTCGTCGCGCAGCAGGGCCTGGTGGGCCTGCAGTGCGAAGTCGAAATAGACGCCGGCCACGCCCTCCGGGCGACCGTGGACCTCGGCCAGCGCCACCAGGCGTGGCAGGAAGTTCGGGATGCGCGGGGCCAGGCGCGCATTTACGCGCAGATCTTCGGCCAGATCGAACAGCACCTGGAAGCGGAACATGCGCGCCTCGAATGGCGCGAACAGCGGGCGCCAGGTGATGCGCGACTTGTCGTCCAGCGGCGGATGCTCGGCGCCGGCGCGTGCGAACAGGCGCTCCACGTCGCTGTGCGCATAGGTATCGAAGGCGAGATGCGCGGCCGCATGCTGGGTGGCGACGATCGCCTCCTCGCGCGAGTCCATCACCGCCGGCATGTACAGCCGTCGGCCGTCGGTCTCGAGCATCGGGCGGCCCTCGCCCGGCTTCCAGCTGGAATCGGCCAGCGGGATGTCGGCGTCCAGCCAGGCCATCAGCACCAGACGCAGGAAGCGCCCGTGCATGCGAGGGCGAAAGCCCGGCAATGCCTCCAGCAGCAGCTTCAGGCTCTCGTCGCTCTCCAGACGAAAGTAGGCCTCGCCGCGCGAGCGCCCGGCCTTCAGCAGGTCCGCGCCGCGCCGCGCCCAGGACAGCAGGCCCTGGTCGCCGACCAGGTTGCGGGCGATCGGTGCACCCTCGAGATAGGCGTCCAGGGTCAGGCCGCGTTCGTCGAACAGCGTCTCGGCCGGCTCGATCAGGGCGCGCAGGCCGTCGATGCCACGCCCGCCGGCGAGCTTCTCGAAGTCGGTCTCGAAATAGGCCCGGGCATCCGGCAGGCTGCGCGCGCACCAGCGCAGGCCGATCTCGGCCCACTCGCGCTCGCCTTCCTCGCCCCATGTGGCGTAGACCCGGTCGGCCTGGGCCATGAAGCCTTCCAGCGCGTAGTTGGAATTGACCCACTCCTTGAAGCGGGTCGCCTGTTCCAGCCACAGCTCCACCGTCTGCATGTGCTCGGCCAGCCGCGCGGAGTGACGCATAAAGCTCTTGCCGGACTCCCGGTCATGGAAGAACAGGTCGCGGGCCGTCTCGATCCAGCGCCGCGCAATGGTGACGCCAAACGGGCGGATGGCCGGCAGGGCCTCTTTGGTGTCGCGGTGGGCGACGAAGCTGATGTCCTCCAGGTGCTGGAGGATTTCCTCGATCTCGACGAGTTCTTCCGCCTCCGGTTTCGCGCCGCCGTTGGTCGCGGTATCGCTCACGCGGCTTCGGACTCGGGGAAGTGGGCGTCGAAGATCTCTTCCAGCGCCTGGATCAGCTCGGGGTCATCGGTGATCGGGGCGATCATCGCGGCACGGCAGGCCACACGCGGGCTCAGACCGGCCTGCATCAGCTCGCCGGCATAGGCGAGCGCCCGGGTGGAGGTCGCCTCTTCCAGCCCGTGGTCCTTCAGGGCCCGGGCCTTGCGCCCGGCCGCGACGAGTTTTTCCACGCGGTCGGCATCCAGGCCGCCGGATTCCTTGGCCACGATCTCGCGTTCGACGTCCTCAGCCGGGTAGTCGAAGTGGATGCCGACGAAGCGTTGCTTGGTGGACGGTTTCAGGTCCTTCAATACCGTTTGGTAGCCGGGGTTGTAGGAGATCACCAGCATGAAGTCCTCGTGCGCGTCGATGATCTGGGACTTCTTGTCCAGCGGCAGCTGGCGACGGTGGTCGGTCAGCGGGTGAATGACCACGGTGGTATCGGTGCGTGCCTCGACGATCTCGTCGAGATAGCAGATCGCGCCCTCCTTGACCGAACGGGTCAGCGGGCCGTCCTGCCAGACGGTCTCTTCGCCTTCCAGCAGGAAGCGGCCGACCAGATCGGAGCTGGTCAGGTCCTCGTGGCAGGACACGGTGACCAGCGGCTGGCCCAAGGTGTGCGCCACATGCTCGAGAAAGCGGGTCTTGCCGCAGCCGGTGGGGCCTTTGAGCATCACCGGCAGGCGCTTGGAGTAGGCCGCCTGAAAGATCTCGATCTCGTCACCCTGGGGCTTGTAGAAGGGGGCACCGCCCGCGTCCCCCGGCTTCTCGATGACATCGCGTTCCACACCGCGGATGCGGTTGATCAGGTTCTTCATGGGATCTCCGGCAGGGACTGGTGTATGCGCGTGCGCGGCGTTACCCTCCAGCGCGCTGGGCGGGCGGCCAATCGTGTTCGCGCAGGCTTTGTTGTATCATTTGCTGTTTATATTCTATCGAACCTGCGCACTTGCATGAACCAAACGCCCCACGGCTGCGGGGTTGGGCGTGCAAAGGCGCCCGTCACTCGGATTCAGCGCTTCAACAGAGGACCCGGTATGAAACTTGTCAAACTCGTCAAGCTGAACAACCTGCAGTACAACCCGAACCGCGACCCGGAGGTGTACCGCCGTCCGATCAACGAGGAATTCCGGGTCCAGGCCATGCTGAACGGCTCCGGCAGCGCCAGCTGCAAGTTCTCGGTGGAAGGCGAAATCCTGTGCGAGGGCAGCGTGTCCCTGCCGGGCAGCTTCGACTGCAAGTTCAGCTTTGATACCGCCGGCACCCGCATTGGCGACCTGGTGATCGAGGGCAACGGCGAGACCTTCCACGAGAAGATCCGCATCGACGTGCTGGAGCACGCCTGGATCGGCTGATCCCGGATCGCCCCACCCCGCGGCTCGTCCCGGGGCGCGTCACTCAAAGGCCCCGCGGCGACCCGCCCGGGGCCTTTCGCGTTTCTGGACCAGCCACAGTAGCGGCCCGCTCAAAGCACCCGCCCCCGCCATCCCGGACGCCCGCCAATCTTCATCGTGACCGGAGAATGCCGACAACGTGTTCCATTCGCCCCGTCGTCCGCCCCTGAACCGAACTTCTCCGTGCTGTTCGTGCCCTCCGCCCCCTCCGTGCTGCAATAGCCCTTGCCCTTCTTCGTGCCTTCGTGCGCTTCGTGGTGAAACAAAATGCAGTGGCCTGAACAAAGAAAGCCCCGCCGGGGCGGGGCTTTCGGGTGCTGCGGGTAGTCCGTGCTGATCAGTCGATCACGCCGGTCACCCAGTACTGCACGTACTCCGGATGGTCCTCGATGAAGCGGTCCACGGCCTCGGCGTAGGAGTTCTCCTGGGCGTAGAACATCGCCTCTTCCAGCACGTCCAGGTTCAGGTGCATGCGCGAGATCATCATGGCGACATCGTGATACTCCTCGGCGAAGCCCTCGCGGGCCAGGGCATGGATACGCTCGAAGCCGCCCAGGGCCTCTTCCGGGTCTTCCAGGTAGCGCAGGTCGTAGGCGCCGAACTTCCAGTGCGGGCTCCAGCCGGTGACGACGATCCATTCATCACGACGGATCGCCCGGTCCAGCGCGGAGGTCATGCCCGCCCCGGAGGAGATCTGCAGGCTGTAGCCGTCCAGGCCGTAGGTCTCGAGGGCCTCTTCCGAGAGCCGGGTCAGGCCCGCGCCGGGGTCGATCCCGGTAATGCGGCCGTCCAGGCGATCGCGGACCGAGTCCTTCTTCAGATCCTCGATAGAGCCGAGTTCATCCTCGGGCACGTAGCCCGGGACCACCCAGCCCAGGCGGGCATTGCCGTACAGCGGGCCGAGGTTCACCACGTCCTGCCCGACACGTTCCATATAGTCGGCATGGGTCCCCGGCAGCCAGGCCATCAGCATCATGTCGATATCGCCGGAGGCCAGGCCCTGATACTGCGGGGCGATGTCGGTCTGGATCAGTTCGACCGAATAACCCATCTCGTCCTCGATGACGCGTTCGGCCAGCTTGGTCACGAACTCGGCGTCGGACCATGCGGTCCAGCCGATCTGGATATCGTCGGCCTGCGCGGTGGACAGGCCCATGGAGGCGGCCAGCACGCCGCCCAGCAGGGTTGAAGTCAGTGTCTTGTTCATCTTGCTACTCCTTCCTTCGAGTGAAACGGATGGCGCCGCGCACGAGCCCGAATCAGCCGCTCGCCTTGCGCCGCAGCCCTACGCTCTGGGTGATCCGGTCGAGCAGGATGGCGAGGATCACGACGCCCAGGCCGCCCTCGAACCCCAGCCCGACATCGAGCCGCTGGATACCGGTCAGCACGGTATTGCCGAGCCCGCCGGCACCGATCATCGACGCGATCACCACCATGGAGAGTGCCAGCATGATGGTCTGGTTGATGCCGGCCATGATGGACGGCATCGCCAGAGGTAACTGAATCTTGGTCAGAAGCTGGCGCCGATTGCAACCAAACGCCAGCCCCGCCTCGATCTGCTCGCGGTTGACCTGGCGAATACCAAGGTTGGTCAGGCGCACCACCGGCGGCATGCAGAACACCACCGTGGCGATCGCACCCGGCACGGTGCCCAGCCCGAAGAAGATCGCCGCCGGGATCAGATAGACGAACGGCGGCATGGTCTGCATCAGGTCCAGCACCGGACGGATCGCCGCCTCGACCCAGTCGCTGCGCGCCATCGCCACACCCACCGGCATGCCGATCGCCAGCGCGACGGCGGTCGCCGCGAGCACCAGCGACAGCGTCTTGATCGTGGGCTCCCACAGGTCCATCCCCAGGATCAGCCCCAGCGCCACGATGGCGAAGATGCCGAAGCGCCAGCTAACCCGCCACCAGCTGAGCCCGACCAGGATCAGCACCAGCAGCCACGCCGGGATCGCCAGCAGCGCCCCCTCGAAGGAGTTGGTCAGCAGCCCCAGGAACCAGGCGATGCCGTCCAGCGCGGGCTCCAGATTGTCGAGGATCCAGTCGACCGCGGTCTCGATCCAGTCCCCCACGGGGATGTTGATGCGTCCTTCCATGTCAGTGATCTCCGTTCGCGGCGGCCGCGTTCCGACTGCGATCCAGGGCCTCGACCAGGCGCTGCAGGGTCACCAGCCCCCGGAACTGTCCTTCCGCATCCACTACCGGGATGGACACTGGCGCCTGCGCCGCCCGGCCCGGGAGATTCGCGAGAGGCGTGTCCTCGCCCACCGGCTCGACCTCCACGGCCACCTCGCTCGCGGGGCGGTCCACGGTCAGCTCGCCCAGGCGCTTGGCCTGAACCACGGACTGGAAACGCCCCGCGGCATCGACGATCACGGCCTCGTTGCCGGGCACGCGCGCAATGCGGCTACGGGCCTCGCCGGCCGTGGTATCCGCCGCGAGGACGGGGATGGTCTCGCTGTCCATGATGTCGCGCGCCTGGAACACCTGGGTGATGTCCACCCCGTGAAAGAACGAACGCACGTATTCGTTGGCTGGATCGAGGATGATCTCCTTGGGCGTGCCAACCTGCACCACCTCGCCGCCCTGCATGATGGCGATGCGATCGCCGATGCGGATGGCCTCGTCCAGGTCGTGGGAGATGAACACCACGGTACGCCGGTGCTCGCGCTGCAGATCCAGCAGCCGGTCCTGCATCTCGGTCCGAATGAGGGGATCCAGCGCGGAGAAGGCCTCGTCCATCAGCATGATGGAGGGGTCGGTCGCCAGCGCCCGCGCCAGTCCCACGCGCTGCTGCATGCCGCCGGAGAGTTCGTCGGGATAACTGCGGGCATGGGCCTTCAGACCAACCTGGTCGAGCGCCTCCAGCGCGCGCTCGCGGCGCCGGGCACGGCCCACGCCGGCGATCTCCAGCCCCAGCGCGGCGTTGTCGATCACGGTCTTGTGCGGCATCAGCGCGAAGGACTGAAACACCATCGCCAGATCCTCGCTGCGCAGCCGGATCAGCTCGCGCTGACTCATGCGCGTGACGTCACGCCCGCGGACCTCGACGGTCCCCGCGGTCGGCTCGATCAGGCGGTTCAGCAGCCGCACCAGGGTGGACTTGCCGGACCCGGACAGCCCCATCACCACGAAGATCTCGCCTTCGGCGATATCCAGGTTGCAGTCCTTCACGCCCACCGTGTTGCCGGTGCGCTCAAAGATGGTGTCCTTGTCGAGCCCGTCCTCGATCAGCCGCAGACCCTCCTGCGGGTTCGGGCCAAAGACCTTGTACAACTCGCGCACCCGGATGATGGGGTCCATTCGACGATCTCCCTGCAACAAACCTCGCGGCGCCAGGCCCCGCGCGGGCCGATGGCTACCAGTCGTACTGGCGGACGAATTCGGGCAGCTTGTCGATCATCTCGTCGCGCCCGAAGAAGCGATCGGCGCGGGCCAGGCGCATTTCATCCTGGATGTCCTGATCGCCACCAAAGCAGAATACCGGAAGGTTGATCTGGTATTCCATGCGCAGCATCCGGATCACGTCGAGCGGATCAAAGGCCTCGATCTCGTCCAGGTCCAGCAGCAGGAATCGGTACAGCAGGATCTCGTTCCAAGGCCCGAGCTCATCCAGGTCGGTGACCTGGTGCAACTGCCACTCCGGCGGCAGATGGGCCTGCAGGCGCTCGGCCATCGCGCCGTCCTGGGTCATCAGGATCAGGCGTTTCTCCAGGCGGCGTTCGATCGTCGGTTCGGACATGCGGCTTCTCCGGCGTTCGTGGGGAGGGGGCTCGGGACCGGGGCCTGTCAGGCCGCTGCGATTCCGCGATAAAGCCCGTCGATGCGGGCACTGATCTCATCCACCATGCGGGCATCGAGCTGGCCGTTCAGGCGCGAGCGCACGCGCAGGCGTTCCGGCGATTCACCGACCAGGCGCTCCTCCAGGATGGCGGTGGTGGCCGCATCCTCGCACCAGATCCGCGCGATATGCGACCCCTCGACGTGCAGGCGCAGGCGCCCGCAGGCCCCGCGGGTCTCGAACACGTGATTGTCGCGGTTCACGCGGATGCCATCGCGCACCGACGGCGATCCCTGGCCGTCGGCGAGGTCCGTCAGCTCCTCGCGCCCCAGCGCCAGCCACTGATCGAGGGTCGCCCGGTCCGGCTCGATCCGGCGTGCCGGAATGCCGAAACGGCGTTCCAGGACACCCTGGAGGGCCGCCTCGACCTGCGCGGGCGCGGGGACCTGCGGACACTGGCGGGCGCAGTCGGTCATGCCCGTCTCCAGCGCCGGGCGCAACCAGTCACGGTAGCCCTCGCTGGGGGCATACACGCAGGCGAGGAAGCGCTCGACCGGGAAATGTCGCAGGAAACTGGCGCCGAACACACAGCCCTCGTCGAGCGTTGCGGCCCCAGTCCCCATGATCTTGCGCCCCTGGACCCAGACATCCTGGCCCCGGGCCTCCACGCCCTCCAGACCGAGTGCGCGCAGCACATCCATGGCGATGCCCAGTCCCACGGCGAAGAGGTGGCGATGCCCGCGGGCCAGCACCTGGCGCGGCTGGATCAGGAAGAAACAGGCCTGGTCGGCGTCCACCCAGACCGAGCCGCCGCCCAGTGGACGCCGCACGACCGGCACACCCTGTTCGGCGCAGGCGGCCAGATCCAGGTCAGATTCCGCGTCCTGGCTGGCCCCGATCGAGATATGCGGCTCGTGCGCGTGCACCCACAGGATACGCGGGGGCGCATCCGGAGCGGTGGAGGCCGCAAGACCGGTATACAGCGCGTGGAGTTCTTCGGCGGATCGGGCCCCGGCGTCGATCCACTCCGGGGTTACCGTGGATGCGACCAAGTGTCAGCCCTCGGGCTTGTCCTGTCCGGCACTGGAGTCGTCTGCCTTGTCCTCCTGGCCGGGCTGGTAGAAATAGCGGAAATAGAAGTCACTGCGGGAGAGATCCTCGTACAGCTTGGCGCGCTCCTCGACCCCGCTGCGCATGATCTCGACCATGGCCATCGCCTGCTCGCCATCGATGATGTGGATGCCGCCGGTCAGTTCCTGGTCGGTATCGAGGAAATGCGCGGCCAGCTCTTCCGGCTCCTGGATATATACCAGGAAGGACTTGCAGTCCGGGTCTTCCAGATCGAGCGGCTGCATCACGATCTTGCCCAGCCAGGCCAGGCGCGCCACCTGGTTGAACTGGTGGATATCGAGCTTCTTGCCCTTCTTGTACTTGTTGAGTTCGTTGCGGATCTCGCCAATGTTGGCGATCTTCATCGATTTCATGGATGTGCGTCCTGCCGCGAGTGTTGCGGGAGCATAAAACAAGTGCATGTCCGGATCGTAAAAAAACCCCGGCGGACCGGGGTTCTTGAGTGGGCTACGCGGGAATTCCGCGCACCCTTGCGCCGTTCCATGGCGCAGGCGGTCTCCTGCGGTCTTACCACTCGAAGCCGGTATCCTCTTCTTCGTAACCCGCGACTTCCTTCAGGGTCTCTTCCAGCGCGCCGGGCGAGCTGCGCAGCCGCATGAAGCTGTTGTCACCCAGCATGCGCAGATCCGGGAAGTGCAGGGCCTTGCGGAATCGCATGTGCAGGGCCTCGACCTCGCCGCCGCGGACCAGGATCTCGATCGGCACCGTCGCGGTATGGCGGAACTCGCCCACGTCCACGATGCCAAGCTGGTGCAGATCGGCCGAGTCCTGGGCCGCCCCGTCGGACTCGCGCACGGCCACACCGATCACGGTCACGTCCTGGCCCGGGATATCCACCCGGTAGATCTCGCTGACCCCGGCGACCCGGTTGCCCAGGTTGCTGTCCAGCTCGCTCAACGCGCTCCCCCGGTTGCCATGGCTGGCCAGCTCGTAGGGCGCATCGAAGCGCTCCATGCCGAAGGTGTAGCGATAGCGATTCAGGTCGCGCTCGCTCATGCCGTCCTCGGACCCGAAGTCGCGCTCCGCTCCGAGGGTACTGGCCAGCCGGTCGCTGACGCCGGATACCGGCACATCCAGGCGGTAGGCATGACGGAAATACTCCAGGTTGTTGTAACTCACCTGCAGTTCGCCATCGACGGCCGTCACGGACACACGGATCGGGGCGATGTAGCCGCCGCGTGCCTCGGAGCCGGCCACCGCCAGCAGATCATCGTGGGTCACCACGACCACATGCCGGTCGTCACTGACCGGGTATTCGCCCAGGAACCGGAAGTCGGCCCCCTCCAGGCGTTCCCGCACACTGGCGGCCTCGGCGGAGACATCCGTCCCCGCTTCAGTGTAGGCCAGCACGAACGGACGGTAGTTGTCCGCCGCCACGGTCTGGCTCGCCGCGAACAGCGCAACCGCCGCGAACATGCCGACGGCACGGACACTCCGGCGCAATGCGTGGATTGCTCGCATGGCATCCTCCTTTGAATTCTCTAATAAGTTCGAGCGGATCGCTCGGCAGGAAAAAGGGCCCGGAACGCACCCCCCAGTGCGTCACGAACTTCAGAATCACCCGCCCTCCCTGGCGAATCCGGCCTTCCCCTCAAGACCGGCGCGCCCCTCCCGGACGCGCAATACCAAAGCCCACGGCGGTCAAGCGACCGCCCCGGACCTCCCGATCAGAACCGGTACGCGTACCCGATCTCGAGCTCGTACTGCTTCATCTCGATCGTGGCGTCAGCTCCGAAAGGCGTCGGGCCGGTGACGCTCTTACTCGGAGCGTACATGGCCGCAAAGCTCAGTTCATGCTGCGAACCGAAGCTCTTGGTAAAACCAGCCGTGAAGTGATCTTCCATCACACCCGGTGCCAGGATGTTGAACGTAACATCGCGGGAGCGAATCGGGTTCTGGCCCCGGTTATAGCCAACACGCCAGGTCCAGTCATTGCCGGTTTCAAACTGCGCACCCAGCTTGATGATGTTGATATCACGCCAGCCGAAGCCGGGACCGCCCGCAGAACCCAGCGGGGCCTGATTGGTACTGGGGTTCGAGATCGCATCGACGTCGGAGTAGTTGATCCGAACGTAATCGGCACTAAGGGTCACGGCAGGCGTGACTTCGGCGGAGACCCCCAGGCCATAGGTCGACGGAATGTCGAAGCTGCCTCCACCCGCGAACAGTCCACGATAGTCGTCGAAATCGCCATTGCGGATCTTGGAGCGATAACTCCCGCCCAAGGTCACTCCATCAGCAACCTCTGCCTGGAAACCAATCTGAGCACCATAGCCCCAAGTCGTATCCGTACCATTATCACTGACGTGCTCAGGGCTCACGCTGACGGGATTGCCTTGATCGTCAAACGCGAAGGCACCAATACCCTTGGCCTCGAATCGCTGATAGCTAATAATCGGGCTAAAGCCCACACTCACCCTGCCGTCGGCAAACTTCTGCGCGTAGGTAGGGATAATCGCCAACTGTTCCAGATTAACGCCCGCTGTTCCTCCACAGAACAAGCCCGCGTTCGGGGTCGGTTCCATGCCCCCTTGTCCATCCGGACACATGTTCGTGATCGCCGGATAGTCTGTATTCAATCCTCCGTTACCCATCAGGGCGATACCCCAGGAGCGGTTCTCGTCAATCTGCTGCACATAACCGATCGACGGGATGAAGAAATTCTTGCTATCGCTGTCGACCGTGGGTGCACCCTCAAACGTTACGGAACGTTCGGGACGGAAGTAAGCCAAAGACCCGTCGATGCGGGTTTCCATGCCTGCGATGCCGGCCGGGTTGATCGCGGGTGCGTAGGAATCCTGGGAGATCGCCATACCGACGCCCCCCATGCCCTTGGCCTTGGTGCCGTAGCCGTGGGCGAAGTAGCCGTTGGTGGCGTGCGCGACGCCGGCGGAGCCCATGGCCAGGCCGACCGCGATCGTCACCAGGCTGCGGCGAATGATGCGTGCTTCCATTTTGTATCTCCTTTGGTGGTCTTCTTGTTGTGTTGTGCGAACACCCCGGTTACGCGCGGCCCCCTTGTAATGCCGCCGGTCCGGTCTTGATGGTGTTCCCACGCCTCGCGCCACGGTGACCGACCGTGGCGCGAGTTTTTCGGCAGGTCTGTTCAAGGGCACTCTTCGGAATGGCCTTGATAACCCTGCTCGAAACCTGAATATTCAAAAAGTCTTATTGATCCCCTGACGTGCGAAAGCCCCGGGGATGCCGGGGCTTTCGCTGGATACTACCACTATCGTTTTCAGGCTGTCTTCTCGTCTTCCGCCTCGTCGGCGTCGAAGTCGAAGGTGCCGACGTCCTCCCCGGCCATCTGCCGCTTGACGAACCCGACGTCGCTGCTGTTCAGCGCGAACGGGAACGACAGGATGTCCGTCGGGCTGGAATCGCCATATGGACGGTTACAGGCCGAGACCTCCTCGTCCGACTTGCCGGGGCAGCCGGAGGTCTGGAACGGCTTGCCGGAGGCGATCAGTTCCTCGACCTCGGACTGCGGCAGACCGAAGTCCACCACCTGGCCGTCGGCATTGAACTTCATGTCGTCGATGCGGCCACCGGCGTAGTCGATGACGAAGCGGCCCAGCTGCACGCGGCGCCACTGGTCACGCGGGACCGGGTTCCAGTCTTCCATCAGCGAGCCCTCTTCGGGGAAGAAGGCAAACATGTGGTTATGACCGCCCAGGTCGCGGATGCGCTGGCAGACCTGCAGGATCTCTTCCTCGGTCTCGCCCATGCCGCAGATCAGGTGCGCGCCGAACTTCTCCGGGCCGAAGATCTCGGCGGCCCACTCGATGGACTGCCAGTACTTGTCCCAGGTATGCGGGCTCTCCACCGACTTGCCACGGGTGCGCTCGAAGATCTCCGGGGTCACCGCGTCCAGCGCGACCGTGAAGATGTCCGCGCCCTTGTCGCGCAGGAGCTGGAGGTCTTCATAGCTCATGGTGGTCGGGTTCGACAGGATCGACACCGGGATATGGTTGACCTCGGCGACCCAGCGCTCCAGCAGCTCGACGGTGTCGGCATCGGAGTTCGGATGCGTGATCATGGAGATGCACATGCGCTCGAACTGACCGGCGTCGGCATGATTCTTCACGCGCTCGATCACCTCGTCGTACTTGGCGGTCGGCCAGTCGACGCGGATGAAGTTGCGATCGGCGTAGTCCCGCGATTCCTCGCGGTGGCGGGCCAGGCCGCAGTAGGAGCAGTTGGCGCGGCAGCCTTCCGGATAGGTCACCAGGAGGTTAAGGCAGTGCGTGCAGGACGTGCGATGCATCGTGCCCGGCACCAGGCCCAGCGTGATCGCGGCCGCGGTGGACATCTGCACGTACTCCGGCGAACGCATGTCCGGGGTCTTGATGTGATAGTCGGGCCGGTAAAAGTTGATCGGCGCGACCATCTCCTCTGCACTTGCACTCATGGGGTTCCTCCAGCGTTGTCTCGGGGATGCCAGGCATCCGTCGACCGGGTCCGATTACGCGGCCCGGTCACCATCGTTGAAATACTCGGAAAATGCAATCCATCCGCGGCGCTGGGTGGCGTCTTCCTGCGCCCGCGGGGTTCGCCAGTGTTCGTTGAGGAAGGCACGCCGTTCGCAGGCCCGTTCCAGCGCCGGCCCGTACTGGTCGCGCATCTCCTCGTCGTAGTCGGCAAAGGCCTCGGCAGCGCCTTCCAGGTGGCCGATCGCGGCCTCGCCGGCGGCCTCGCCCGACACCACGGCGGCGGCGATGCCGGCGCCGGTGATCGGGTGGGTCAGCCCGGCGGCATCGCCGACAAACAGGACATCCCCCGCCACCAGCGACTCCCGCAGACCGCCGACCGGGATCGCCCCGCCCGTGCGATAGCGGATCTCTTCGCCCAGCAGGCCCTGCTCCACAAGTTGGGCGTGCAGGGACTCCAGCGGGGCCTTAAGGTCACCGGCGATCCGCTTGTCGGCGCCCAGACCAAGGTTGGCCCATTCCCCCTTGGGGAACAGCCACGCGTAGCCACCCGGATAATCGTCGGAGAGCCAGACATCGGTTGCGGTATAGGCCTTTTTCAGCGGCACGGTGTACTGGCGCGTCTGCACCGTGGGCAGAGACTCCAGGCCGAGCGATTCGGCGACCGGAGAATGCGGACCGTCGGCGGCAATCAGCACGCGATAGCCGACCTCCTGCTCCGCGCCCTGATGTTTCACCCGGGCGACGTGACGCTCGGCATCCACCGCCATTAGCGGCGTGGAGGTGACCAGCTGCGCCCCGTTCGCCTCGGCCGCTCGGATGATGGCGCGGTCGAACTCGCCGCGATCCACCATCAGGCCGGGGAAGTCGGAATGCTCGACGGTGCCGGAGGGCAGGAAGCTCTGCATGGAATCGATGCGCTGCAGCAGAACGCCCTCGGGCTTTGCATAAGCGCCCATCGGGTTGGGGATAAACTCGGCGCACTGCACCGGCTCGCCAAACGCCTTGTTGCGCTCGACCGCCAGCACCGACAGCCCGGCCGCGGCACACACGCGCGCGGCGGAGGCCCCGCCAGGCCCCAGCCCCACCACCAGGACATCGACCCTGGACGGCAGCATCAGCGAAGGCTCCCGGCGCGGCTCACTGCGCGGCCGCCGAGTCGACCTCGGCCTGCGCCAGGGCCGACTGGATGGCGGCGATGAAGTCGTCGGCCGTCAGCTGCAGCATCTCCACGTCGCGTTCCGCGAAGAAGGCGCGCACGCGATCCTCCATCTCCGCCTGCGGCGTATCGCGCAGGGCGGCTTCCAGATCCGCGATGGTCCGCGCCGGCTTGACGAAGATATCGCCGGTAATCCAGAGCTGCTTGAGGCGCTTGCGCTCGGGATCGAGCGCCGCACCCACGCGCATCAGGCCACCGTCGGACTTGAAGATGCTCTCGAACATCGGGGCATCGGTCGCCGGGCGGTTGCGCTGGTACACCCACTCCTCGGTATCGATCTCGGCCAGGGCCGCGTCGAAGGCGCGACGCTCTTCCGGCAGCAGATCGGCGGCCTCGGTGCGCACACCGAACTCCTCGGCGAAGGCACGCACGATGGCGTCCTTCACCACATCCAGGGCCGGCATCTCCTCCAGCAGCGTCGCCAGGTTCACGACCCGGTCCCGGGCGGACTCGATCGCCTTGTTCGAGAGCTTCTCGGCCGGAATGCGCAGGATGCGCAGCATGTCCTCTACATCGAATTCGATCAGCAGCGTGCCCTGATACATGATCGACTCGCCATCGAAAGCGCCGCCGGTACCGGAGATCTTGCGGCCATCGACCTCGATGTCGTTACGCGGGCGGAACTGCGCGTCCACGCCCAGCGAGCGCATGCCCGCGGCCGCCGCGTTGCAGATGCGGGCGGCGATCTGGCCCATGTCCGCCGTGCCGAGGAAGCGCTTGTCCAGGTACAGCTCCCAGCCGAGCTGCGTGGCATCGAAATAGATCGCACCGCCGCCGGTAATGCGCCGCTGGATCGCGATCCCGTGCTCCTTGCAGTACTCGGTGTTGATCTCCTGGTCGACGTTCTGGTGAAAGCCCACCAGCGCGCAGGGCTCGAACTGCAGGAAGCGCAGGGTATGCGGGGAAACGCCTTCCTGGTGACACTCCAGCAACGAGCGGTTGAAGGCCATGTTCTCGGCCGCCGGGCGCAGCCCGGTGTCCAGGACGCGCAGGGTCGTCTGATCGCGTTCAGGCATGACAGCCACCCCCGGATGCCACTTCGCCGCCTTCGGTCACGATGCGGATGCCGCCCAGGCCCTGGCGCGCCTTGCGCTCCTGTTCCCGACGGCGGGTCTCCTCCGCCACGATGGTGTCGAGGTCCAGCTCAACGCCGCTGCCGACGCCGGCGTCCTCGGCCATGACCTCGTCGCCGACCGCGATGGAACAGCAGGCCGGCGTGACCCGGACCTTCTTGCCCAGGCGCGCAGCGAGCTCGACCACCCCCTCGGCCGGGTGCGCGATGCCGGACAGTCCTGCCATCACCGCGTAGCTGTCGATCTGGCTCTTGGCCTCGCCCGGCGGCCGCGCGCAACCCAGCAGCAGCGACGTATCGCCCAGGCGCTCGCGCGCATCATGGAAGAAGCGACCGACCGCGTGCACGTCCGGGGTCTCGAACGGACGGCTGGCCGGGGCGTAGAACGGCATGACCACCACCAGCACCACCGCGTCGGGCAGATGGCGCGCCAGCATCTCCAGCGCGTTCCACTCGCCCAGCAGCTTGCCGTAGTGCAGACCGATCACGATATGCGGGACCACCTTCATGTTGGTGTTCACCAGGCTCTCGAGGGTCTGCTCGAAATCATCCACGCTGCGCCGCAGGTGGTAGACCTGCGTGATCGTGTCCTGGGCCCCGATCACGTCCATCATGGCCGCGTCGATGCCGGCCTGATCCATGGACAACGCGATGTCGTCATCCACCAGCGCCGTGTGCATGGCAATACGGAACTCGGGGAACTCGTCCTTGATCCGGCGGATGGTGGAGTAGTACGGGTCGTACTCCACCTCGTTGCGATGGTTGGAGCCTCCGGTCAGCAGCATGCCCTGGGCACCGGACTCGATCACACCATTCACCTGGCGCCAGAGATCCTCCGGGGTGCGGACGGGGATCATCGGCTCCAGTATCTTCGCCTTGCAGTGATCGCAGGCCAGCTTGCAGTCACCGCCGGTGATGGACATGGCCGGCCAGGCACTCTTGCCGCAATCGGCCAGTTCCGTCGACTGATAGGACTTGAACGTCGGGGTGTAGAAGTGCACCGAACCCGGGTCACCGCTGTGTCGCAGGCTGTGCTGGAGGTCATCAACCAGCGACGGATCGACAGGGACGTCCTCGAGGGGCTCGACCCGCTGGATTACATCGTTCCAGCTCGTCATGGGCGTTCTCCGGGTTCGGCGAATTTCTTGAAGGTTTTACTCGGGTATTACCGAAAAAAAGGGGCCGCCGACCTCGAGGGAACGGCGGCCCGGACCGGAAACGGGATCAGCAGCCGCCGAAACCGTCCGCTTCCATCTTGGCTTCGAAGGCCGCCAGGGCATCGGAGCCGGTCTTCAGATCGCCGACTTCGCCGTCCCAGTCTTCCGGCTTCAGCTTGATCAGCCAGCCTTCGCCGTAGGGGTCTTCGTTGATCAGCCCCGGATTGGCAGCAACCTTGTCATTGGTCTCGGTGACTTCACCGGTGACCGGGGTCTTCGCCGGACCCACCCACTTGCCGGATTCGACGGTGGTGCAGGACTTGTCCTTCTTGACCGTCTTGCCAACCTTCTTCGGGGTGTAGGACACGATCGTGCCCGCCAGCGAACAGGCGTAGGAAGTCAGGCCGACCGTCGCGGTACCGTCGCTTTCCTTGCGCACCCAAACGTTGTTTTCAACGTTGTACATCAGATCTTCCGGAATATCACAACCCCGAACTGCACCCATGTCTTCCTCCAGGAATATTCAAATAAAGCGGGAAAATTAAAACGTTATCGTTTTATCACTGCGTAGTATCAGGTCGGCTAGTTCGCTCGCCCGATTCACTTCATCGACTTCGTCGATGAGATCCGAAGACGCGTCGATTCTATACCCCGGCAGCGCGGGCTGGCAAACGTGCAGCCGCACTCCGGCGCGCTTCGCGTCCTGAATAAAATCCTTGATCAATTTGCCGTCTTCCATGGCCCGGAGGTCGTCCGCGACCCCCTTCTCCATCAGGCGCACACCTTCCATAGTGAAGAAGATATAGACATCCACGTCCATGGACGCCATCACGGAACCGAGATAGAACGGGGTGGCACAGCGCCCCGGCGTCGACGGGCCCGAGGTCATGATGATCACGACCGTCTGCTCGTCGTTGTCCAGGTAGTAGTCGTCGTCGAGATTCGCCATGGTTTCGCTCACCGCAGCTTGCGCTGGCACTGGATGTCATCATCCTTGGCCCGCTTGCAATAGCCTTCCTCGGCCTTGTCCCCGGTCAGGAATTCCTCCAGCGCCGCCTCGACCCCGTTGGTCGGCTCGACCCGGGCGATCCAGGCATTGTACGGGTCCGAGTTCAGCAGCACCGGATTCTCCAGCACCTCGTCATTCCCCTCGACGATCTTGCAGTCGATGAAGTTCGGGATCGGGCCTGCCCACTTGCCACTCTCGATGGTCGCCACCGGCTTGCCCGGGGGGCGTCGCGTGCCGGGGCGCCGGACGCGCACGTGGATGATCTTCCCCGCGATCGTCTGCGACAGGTCGGTCATCCCCACGGTCAGGGTGTCGTCGTCCTCGCGGCGCAGCCAGATCTGGAACTCGTCGTCGTAGAACAGTTCAGGGTGAAACTCGCAGCCGTTGCAATCCATGTTTCGCCTCGTTCCCGGGACCGAGCGGACCCGTGCCTCCACAAAAAACGGGCGCCAGGCGCCCGTCTTCTGAACTCGTCAATGGGCCATGCTGGGCATGGAGCCAGGGATCAGATGACCCCCTTCTCCTTCAGCAGACCGATCGAGTCACTCACGTTTTCGTGAATGCCCAGCTTGCGCGGGGACAGGCCCATGGCCAGACCCAGCAGCTGGGTGAAGTACAACACCTTCACGTCGGTCTTGATCCCGAACTCGGTCTCGGCGCGCACCTGATGCATCTCCAGGCCGGAGTGGCAGGTCGGGCACTCGGTCGCGATCACCTCCGCGCCGGAGTCCTCGGCCGACTGCAGCAGGTTCAGCACCAGCTGGGTCGAGGTGTCGGAATCCGACAGCGTATGTGCCCCGCCGCAGCAGGAGGTCTTCAGCGGGTACTCGACGTTCACCGCGCCGGCGGCACCCAGCAGGTCGTCCATGAAGTGCGGCTGGTAGCTGGAGTCGGAACCCGGGCCGTTGTCCTTCTCGGGGAAGATCTGGCGCGGCCGGGTATACATGCAGCCGTAGTAGTTGGCGACCTTGATGCCGTTCAGGCTCTTGGTCATCTTCTGCTTGATCCCCTCGGGACCCAGCTCTTCCATCAGCCACTCGAGCAGGTGCAGCGTGCGCACGTCGCCGCTGTAGACCGGGTCGTCCGACTTGCGCGCCAGATCCTGGACGGTATTCATCGCGTCCTCGGAGGTGGCGGTCTCGTACTCGGCCTTCTTCAGGTTGTGGTAGCAGCCGTTGCACGGCGCCATCACGGTGTCCATGCCCATCTGCTCGGAGGCAATCGCCATGTTCCGCGCGGACAGGTAGGTCTGCAGCATGGGATGGACGTTCTTCACCTCCATCGCGCCACAGCAGTTCCAGTCCCGCAGGTTCTCCATCTCGAGACCCAGCGCCTTGACCAGCACGCGGGTGGAGCGGTCGTACGGCCCACCGGAGCCCTCGAGCGCGCAACCCGGATAGTAAGCAACCTTAGCCATGAGCGGCCTCCTTCTGTTCGCGCACGTAATTCTTCAGCACGTCCCCGGTCTTGCCCCAGGACTTCGTGCGCGGCGTATGAATCGTGTTGAAGCCCATCGCCATCAGATGCTTCACCGGCAGGTGCTTCATCATGCGGAAGATGAACACCTTCAGCCATTCCTGCACCAGCGGCTGGCCGGTCTTCTTGAAGAAGTTCTGCATGACCTTGCCGTCTTCGATGCGGCCGGTCTTGTAGATCTGGTCGGCGAACTCTTCGTCGAAGTGCGTGGACGGGGCCTTCTCGGTGATCCCTTCCTCTTCCATCCAGTGCGCCAGGGCCTTCATCACACCTTCAGGCTTCACGTCCTTCGGGCAGATGTTCGTGCACTTGTTGCACGAGACGCACTGCCAGATGATGTCCTTGTCCTTGACCAGCTCTTCCTTCATGCCCAGGCGGGTCAGGTAGATCCAGTAGCGCGGATTGAACTGCACGTTCTGCGCGTACATCGTGCAGGAGTTCGTGCACGACCCGCACTGCCAGCAGCGGTGGACGTTTTCGCCACCCGCGAAGCTCTGGATCTTCGATTCGAAATCGTCGTCGTAATCGCGCACCGTGCGCGGGGCGATCATGGTGTTCCAGTGGCCGGACACATCCACCCCGTCGACCACCAGCTCATCGTGCTGCTGGAGGCGCTCGTCCTCGATCAGTGCCTTTTCATGTATTGCCATGACGTCTCTCCGAAAACCTGTGTAGCCAGGCTCAAGTTCGTTCCGTTATTCAATGCAGCGACGCATCGGTTCCTTTCAGGCGACCTTCCGGGGAGTCGATCCCCAACATCTTGACAGCCAGTTCCAGCGGGTCCTGCTTGGTACCGAACTGGTTGTCGATCATCCCCAGACTCATCGACAGCGACCGGGCATAGTCCGAATAGGCCTGCACCCAGACCAGGTCCGTCACGAACGGCAGGTCCCGATAGAAGCCCTCCTCGGCCAGCGCATCGAAAAACCAGCGCCGCGCCCCCTCGATCGCCCCGACCGAATCCCCGATGGGGATCGAGCGGAGGGTGTCATTGCCGCGGATAAACTCCCGCAGCGCACCCGTCGTGGTCGACGTATCCCAGACCCAGCGACACGCCAGCGGCATGGCCTCGGGGTCCGCGAAGTGCAGGATCTCGGCACCGAAGTCCCAGATCGCTCGCCGCAGCTTCTTGTCGTCGGCCGCCAGGTCCGCGAACCCGGCGAGGCGCTCGTTGACCTCGACATCCGGCCGCACCAGCGCCCGAACCCCGTCGACCAGCGCACCCTGTCGTTCGGCCATCAACGCGCCCAGCTTACGCCGGACCGAGAACACCAGACCGCCAAGGGTCCGGACATCTTCGGCATCGATCTCGTCGCCCTTGGCCACGATCGCGGCAAACACCTCGTGCTTCGACCGCAGGGCCTCGATGAAGGTCTCCAGTCCGTCGACCCCGCCGGCCTCGGCGATGGCCTCGTTCAGACTGTTCAGCTTCGTCGCAAGGATCTCCTTGTCGAAGCTGACCTCCAGCGGCTCCGGGGCAAGCCCGGAAGCCGCCGCGTCGCTAACGACCTCAGCCGGCTTTCTGAACCAGCGCATGCAGATCCGCAACCGCGCGACCACCAGCGGCGGCACCCTGGGCGATCGAGTCATCGATCGTCTCGGGACCGTAGGCCGCACCGCAGGAATAGACGCCCTTGCGGGTGGTGCCACAGGTGTTGGTGTACTGCTCGGCGCGCTCCAGGAAGCCGTGCTTCTCGAGCCCGA
This sequence comes from Thioalkalivibrio sp. ALE25, assembly GCF_000377285.1. NCBI lineage: Bacteria > Pseudomonadati > Pseudomonadota > Gammaproteobacteria > Chromatiales > Ectothiorhodospiraceae > Thioalkalivibrio > Thioalkalivibrio sp. ALE25. The sequence goes on from NZ_KB897935.1 coordinate 132,250, forward strand.
CACCGAAGACCTGCGAGATCTCGGGATTGTCGGCGTTCGGGTCCATGCCGATCGCGTGCACCACGATGTCGAACGGGATGACGATCGGACGCTTGACCAGGGTGTCTTCGCCCTTGACCAGCAGGCGGCCATCACCAGAGGCCGTCACTTCGGCGATACGCGCCTTGACGAACTTGGTTTTGAACTCTTCCTGGGACTTCCAGTAGAACTTGTCTTCGTACAGGCCGAAGGTCCGGATGTCCATGTAGTAGATGAACACGTCGGTTTCAGGCGAGATCTCCTTGATCTCCATCGCCAGGTTGGCGGACACGGTGCAGCAGATCTTGGAGCACCACTCGCGGCCGATCTGGCGGTCACGGGAACCCACGCACAGCAGGATGCAGACCCGCTCGGGCACACGGCCGTCGGACGGGCAGGCGATCTTGCCGCTGGCGACCATCTGCTCCATCTGGGTGGTGGTCAGGACGTCTTCGTACGTCCCGAAACCCCACTCCGGCTTGTTGATGGAGTCGAAATGGGTAAAGCCGGTGGCGAGCACCACGGCGCCGGCCTGGACCGATTCGCCATTGGTCAGGGTCGCGGTGAAGTTGCCGGCTTCGCCGTCCACCTTCTCGACCTTGGCACCCTTGTGCACGGTGGCGTTCGAGTCATCCTCGACACGCTTGACCATGCGGCCGATGGCGTCCTTCGCCCACTCGCCGGAGGGCACCAGCTTGGCGTAGCCCGAGAGGATCGGGGCGCCCCCCAGGACGTCTTCCTTCTCGACCATCACGGCCTTGAAGCCAGCCGAGGTGACATTCGCGGCGGCGGCCAGACCGGCCGGGCCACCACCCACTACTAGAACGGTATCTTGCTGCATCAGACCTTGCCCCCGTAAGCGAGTTCAGGATTGTAGAGGTATTCGATATTGCCGGCCTCGACCTCCTTCAGGTACTCCTGGAAGGTCTTCTTGGCCTCGGACCAGGACATGCCCATCTTCTCGACCAGGTCCTCGCAGGGCGACGCATGCCACTGCAGCTGGACGATCTTGAACGGATCCGCACCGCAGGCCAGGGCCGCGAACTGGACTTCCGCCATGATCGGAATCTGGAAGTTCTGGTTGTGGGCCTTACCGATCCACTGGTTCTTGTCCATGGTGGTGACGCAGCCGGTGTCGTTGGCCAGCATCACGTCGGCGTTGGCTTCCTCGCGGGCCACGCGGATCTTGCGATCCATCGTGAACGAGCGGGTGAACTCGCGCTCGGAGATGATGTGGCGGAAGCCGAAGCCGCAGCAGTCGTACCAGGTCGAGTAGTCGATCACCTGCGCACCCAGGGCCTGGGCGGTGGAGGTGATGATCGCGGTACGGTTGCCACCCAGCACGGACGGATCGTACACCGCGTCCTCGTGCACCATCTTGTAGTAATGGCAGGCCACGTGGGCGGTCGTGCGGATATTGGAGACGTCGATGGTCTGCAGCTCGGAGGCAATGCGGTTGCGCATCACGTGCACCCACTCGGAGTAGTGGATGATCTCTTCCGGGATGACCAGCTTGCCGTCGACCAGGCGCCCCAGCTTGCCAAGGATCTTGGTGACCTTTTCGCGCAGCTCGGCGGACTCCACCAGATACTTGCGGATCTCCTTGTAGTTACCAAAGGAGGTGCCGCAATGGACCAGCGGGTAGAAGTGACCCAGCTCATGGCCGTGCTGCTTGCCGGAGACGTAGGCCTGGTGGAAGTTGCGCAGGAACACCGCCGCCAGCGACTCGACGTTCCCGATACCGGAGCCGTGGTAGTTCCACGCGGTGCAGGAGGTCTGGTCGGTTTCGTCGAGGTAGTCCTTGCCCGGCTCGAAGCCGAACTTGTTCATGAACCACAGCAGCGAGGTCGGGTAGCCCGGGATGTTGCCGCACTGGCCGCAGGACTTGTGGTGCCACAGCTGCTTGGTCGGGACCTTCTTCTCCCAGCCGAACAGGGTGTTCACCGACATCGGCTCGTGCTGATCCTCGATGCGATGGATGATGATCTGGCCGTCCTTCTCGAGCTCGTACATATGCTCGCGGACGTCATCCATGCGATCACCAAGATCGATGGTGCGGCGGTCGACGTGCTTGCGGACCCAGTCGGTGGCCTTGACCGCGTCTTCCTTCGACAGATCGGTCGACTGGAAGAACGAACCGTGACCGGCAATGCCCTGGCCGTCGGTGTTGTGGTAGCCCGGCTTCATGGTGCCGGCGCCAGCGCCTTCACCATTCTGGTTGTGATTGCCTGGGGTCTGTTCACTCATAACGCTTCTCCTGATGTCTTGGATGCGGGATTCGGCGAGCGACTTATTCGTCGTCTTCCTCTTCCTGCTCCTCGAGCCAGTCTTCGTAGTCCTCGCGCTTCTCGTCGATGAAGTCTTCGATCACGTCGAAGAGGTTCTCGTCCATCAGCTCGAGGGACTTCAGGACCCCGGTCATTTCCCAGATGGTGTACATCTCGACCGAGGTCTTCAGGGACACTTCCCAGGCGGTCTCGACCGTCTGCAGCGTCTTCACCGGAATCGCCTTGCGCAGGATGCGCAGATCGCCTTCCACCTTCTGGATGTTGGGGCCCCAGTCAGGGAAGTGATCGGGCTGGATCATGTCGGGGGACAGCTGGTTACCCGTGGTGATCAGCTTGAGCATCACGCGGCCGAACGGACGGAGTACGTCCTTCGCGGACTGCATCTCGTGCTTGATGGCCACTTCGCGCATGATCGCGACCAGGCCACCGGGAGAGTTCTTGAACGGGCAGCGCGCCGCACAGGTCATGCACTGGGCGCAGGCCCAGATCTTTTCCTGCATCGCGTCGTAGATCTGCTCGACGTTCTCGGTCCAGAGCAGCTGGACGATCTCGCGTGGCGAGTAATCGTAGAACTGGGCGGACGGGCACGTGGCCGTGCAGATCCCGCAGTTCAGGCAGCCGTTGAGCTCGTGGTCGTAGCGAAAATCCCCGCGGATATCGTCGAAGATTTGCTGCATCTCAGCGTATGTCGCCATATCTCACACCTCTTCGCTTTAGGCGATGCAGGTTTCTTTGTGAACCTTGCGCAGCCAGCCTAGACCTCGTCCAGGCACCAATCCAGTTACCGCATGGCAACCGTCGTTATTCAGGATTCGGGGCGGTCAACCCTTGCGGATTGCCGCCCCGAATCAAGCGTTTGAAACGCTTCAGGCCTTCTTTACGAGGAAGTAGAACTTGCCGCCTTCTTCCTTGTGTTCCATCAGCTCGTTGCCGGTTTGCTTGGCGAAGGCCTGGAAGTCCTTCACGGCGCCCGGATCGGTGGCGATGATATGCAGAACCTGGCCGGCGTCCATCGCGGCGAGCGCCTTCTTGGCGCGCAGAATGGGCAGCGGGCAGTTCAGGCCGGAAGCATCGAGTTCTTGGTCAAAGTTGGCCATCGTTTCTCTCCTTTGAGTGCGTTTTATCAGTCGGGTACTGCTGTCCGAATCGGGCCCTGAACGCGACAGCCACGACCGAACGGTTACCTGCCGAATTCCCCCTTATAGGCGAAACGGCATCGGAATACAACCGAATTCTAATCCGGGCTTACCACCGGCTTGCCCGTCTGTGCCCAGCCGACGATGCCGCCCCGCAGGCTGCTGGCGCAGTCGACACCCTGCTGGGCGAGAAAGGCACAGGCCTGCGCGGATCGGGCGCCACTCTGGCAGTAGATCACCAGCGGCGTGTCGTCGCCGGTGAACTCGTCCTTGCGCATCGGCAGGGTCGCCAGCGGGATCAGCTCGGCACCCGGAATGACCCCGCGCCCGGTCTCGCCCGGCGAGCGCACGTCGAGCAGGCGAAAGGTCTTGCCTTCGCTGCGCCACTGCTCCAGTTCGTCCGGGGTGATCTCGCTGAATCCGTACACGCTGTGCTCCGGGTCGTCTCGTCGTGGAATGCGAACTCTCGCGACTCCCGCCGGCATGCCTTCGGCGCTGACAGCGCAAGAGTGGGCGCGGAGCATAGCGAAACCGGCCGCAAATGCAAACAAGTCCGACGGCGGGCAGGTGGATGGTCGCCCGTGGCGAAAAGTTCTGCTATGGTCGCTCCCGCTTCAGGAAACGCTGATGCATACTGATCAGCTTCATTGCTTCGCGGAGGATATCCCGGTGGACAAGAGCGAATTCCAGGTGGACGGCCATTACGCCGTCACGCTGAAAGACGAAAACGGCAAGCTGCGCCCCGCCAACATCTATGTGCACGACATGCAGGACGACTACATGATCGCGCGCCGCACCTCCGGTGGCGACGTCGGCCTGCTGTTCAAGATGGGCTACGACGACATCGTTAAGAAGGTCCGGACTCACAAGGTACTGGATCGCAAGAAGTTCATGGTGCCCGAGGCGATGCTCAAGCCGAAGCTGTGGGAAACCCGTGACAGCATGCGCACCTATTCGTCGGCCCCGGGGCTTGGCAAGTAACTACGCCTCCCGGCATTGCCGCAATGCAGGGCCGGCGCCCGCCGGCCCTCGCGGCCTGCTGTTTATTGCTCATTTCCTGCTCGCCGCGCTGCTGGCGCTGGCACTACTGGCGGCCCCGCCCGCCCACTCCGGCGGGGTCTCCCTCCCTGATCTCGGCGAGGCCTCCGGCGGCGTCCTGACCCCCGCCGAAGAACGCGAGCTCGGTCGCTCGCTGCTGCGCGAGATCCGCCGCACCGCCCCGCTGGTCACCGACCCCGAGGTCGTGTTCTACGTGGACTCGCTCGGGCGCCAGCTCCTGGCTAACGCCCCCAGTGCAGACGGCCCCTTCTACTTCCTGACCGTAGACAACGGCCAGGTCAACGCCTTTGCGATGCCCGGGGGCATCATCGGCATTCACGCCGGACTGATCCTCGAGGTACGCGATGAAGCCGAACTGGCGGCGGTCATGGCACACGAGATCGCCCATGTGACCCAGCGTCACCTGGCGCGCATGTTCGCGCGCGGGCGCGACATCAACTTCACCACCGGCCTGGCGATCCTGGCGGGCATCCTCGCCTCCGCGGTCGACCCGACGCTGGGCTCGGCGGTCATCACCGGCGGCGTGGCCGGCGGCATCCAGCAGCAGATCAACTTCACCCGCGCGAACGAGGCCGAGGCCGACCGCGCCGGCATGCAGATCCTGCAAGGCACCGGGTTCGACCCGCACGCGATGGCGGATTTCTTCGAGCGGTTGCAGGAGCTCTCGCGCGGGGTCGGCGACCAGGTACCGGAATACCTGCGCACCCACCCGGTAACCCTCGACCGCATCACCGATGCCCGCAACCGGGCCAGCCAGATGGCCGCGACCGAAACCCGCGCCCGCGGGCCCGAATTCGAATGGATGCAGGCCCGCGTGCAGGCCCTGAAAGACCCGCGCCGCACCCTGGAGCGCTTTCGCGCGACGGACTCCCCATCCCCCGCGCGGCGCTATGGCGCAGCCGTCGCCTATCTCGAGCGCGGAGAGGCCTCCCGCGCGCGCGAACAACTGGAACGGCTCGATGCCGCCGATGCCCCCGGGCTGACCCTCGAGCTGGCGTTCACCGCCCTGCTGCGCGAGGAGGGCGAACATGAACAGGCCCTCGAGCGGCTCCAGGACCTGGACGCGGTGTACCCCGGCCACCCGGTGATCCGGGAACGCCTCGCCCGCGTACACCGGGATCTTGGCCAGCCCGATCGCGCGATCCGCATCCTGTCGGACATGGTCCGCCAGGAGGCCGCCCCCAACCCGGAGCTGCTGCGCCTGCAGGCCGACATCGCGGACGGCGCGGGCTATGTTGCAATCAGCCGCGAAGCCATGGCCGAATACTTCTTCCACCGCGCTCAGTATGAAGAAGCGGTCCGCCAGTTCGAGGCCGCCATGGACGCCTCGGATGCCAGCGATCGGGACCGCCAGCGTATCGAGGACAAGCGTGACTCCGCCCGCGAGACCGCGCGCGAGGCCCGCGAGGGGCGGCGCTAGGGAATGCACGCCGGCAACGGATCGTCTACCTCGCGTCGCAAAATGTCTTTACTGCCATTCACCACCAACCCGGAATAGAGAGGTAGGATTCCTCATGCACATCTCACGCCGAGAATTCATGCAGTTGCTGGCCGCCGCCAGCGCCGCCGGTTTCCCCCTGGGCACCGCTGCCTGCAGCAACAACAAGGGCGGCACCGCGGGTGATCCCTACGATGCGCTGGATCGCTTCGGCAACGTGCACCTGCTGCACTACACCGACTGCCACGCCCAGCTGAAGCCGATCTACTTCCGCGAACCGAACATGAACCTCGGCGTGGCCGACATGCGCAATCGCCCGCCGCATATCGTGGGCGAGCACTTCCTCAAGCACTACGACATCGAGCGCGACAGCATCTACGCGCACGCCTACACCAATCTCGACTTCATGGAAGCGGCCGAGAAATACGGTCGTGTGGGCGGCTTCGCGCACCTCAAGACCCTGGTCGACAAGCTGCGTGACTCCCGCCCGAACGCCCTCCTGCTGGATGGCGGCGATACCTGGGGCGGCGGCTCCGGCTCCGCGCTGTGGACCAACGCGCAGGACATGGTGGATGCACAGAAGCTGCTGGGCATCGACATCATGACCGGCCACTGGGAATTCACCTACGGCGCCGACCGCGTCGAAGAGGTTGTGAACGGCGACTTCGCCGACGCCGGCATCGACTTCGTGGCCCAGAACGTGCGCGACGTGGACTGGGGTGATCGGATCTTCAAGCCCTACGTGATCCGCGAGATGAATGGCGTGAACGTGGCGGTCGTAGGTCAGGCCTTCCCCTACACCCCCATCGCCAACCCGCGCTGGATGGTGGAGCAGTGGTCCTTCGGCATCCGCCCGGACGACATGCAGGAACAGGTCAACGCGGCCCGCGCGGAGGGCGCCGAGATCGTCGTCGCCCTGTCGCACAACGGCATGGACGTGGACATCAAGATGGCCGGTATGGTCGAGGGACTGGACGCCATCATGGGTGGCCACACCCACGACGCCGTGCCGCAGCCGCTGCCGGTGGAGCGCCCCGATGGCGGCACCTGCCTGGTCACCAACGCCGGCTCCAACGCCAAGTTCGTCGGCGTGCTGGACTTCGACTTCCGCGACGGCGTGATCCAGGACTGGGAATACCGCCTGGTGCCGGTGTTCGCCGAGATGCTGCCGGAACACCCGGGCATGGCCTCGTTCATCCACAACATGCGCAACAGCGAGGTCACCTGGAAGGGCGAAACCTTCAACATGGAGGAAAAGCTGTCCGAAGAACTGGCGGTCACCGACGACCTGCTTTACCGCCGCGGCAATTTCAACGGCACCTTCGACCAGCTGATCTGCGACGGCCTGATCGAATACAACGACGCCCAGATCTCCTTCTCCCCGGGCTTCCGCTGGGGCACCACGGTGCTGCCGGGCATGCCCATCACCTTCGAGCACGTGATGGACCAGACCGGCCTGACCTATCCGGAGATGACCCGCAACACCTTCACCGGGGCCCAGATCAAGGACATCTTGGAAGACGTCGCGGACAACCTCTACAACGCCGACCCCTTCTACCAGCAGGGCGGCGACATGGTGCGTGTCGGCGGCCTGAAGTACGCCATCGATCCGACCGCCGAGATCGGCAACCGGATCTCCGAGATGGAACTGGACGGCCGCAAGCTGGATGCCGACAAGGAATACGTCGTCGCCGGCTGGGCCAGCGTGCAGCAGAATGTTCCGGGCGGTGTCGGGGTCGACATCTGGGATGGTGTCGCCGAATACCTGCGCAGCCTGGACGGCAACGTACGCATCAGCGACCTCAACGAACCCAAGGTCAAGGGTATCGGCGAGGACAACCTCGGTTTCGTTCCGACCACCGAGGACATGTACCGCCGCTCCTGATCGGTTGCCGGCACCCGTCCGGGCCTTGCCCGGAACGAGAAAGCCCCGCTCATGCGGGGCTTTTTTGTGGCTGCGCGGCTCTCGACAGCCGGGCTTGACCGGTTACCACCGGAAACCAAGACCGAGCGATCACGCCTGGACGTCAGACGTTCACCCAGCGCCCGCTGGCATCGCGGCAGGCCGTGCCCGTGATGGTCTCCGGATATCCGTCCATCGTCGCCTGCACCTGATACTCGCGGCAGTCCTGCCCCGAGGAACGGTAGGTGCGGGTGGGCGTGGCCTGATACTGATGCCCGGTGTTCGGATTGCGCCAGGTCGAGCTCTGCCGGTCCGGGACCGTCTCCAGCGTGCGCGACACCCGCATCCGGTCGACATCGTCCATGCTGCGCCCCACCGAACCGCCGATCGCCGCACCCGCCAGGGTGCCGGCAATAATCGCGGCGGTACGCCCGCGCCCGCCACCGATCTGACTGCCGATCGCGCCCCCGGCGGCCCCGCCGATCAGGGCCCCGGTCTGCTGCTTGCTGATCGTCTGACACCCCGCCAGCAGTGCCACCGCACCCGCCAGTGCCAGCATCATCAGGATTTTGCTCATCATCTGTGCCTCCATTGCGCCGCCATCCGGCCACGCGATCACTTGACCCATTCCAGCCTAGGCCTGCTTGGCTGAACCCTTCGTGAAGAGACCCGCGATGCGGCAGCCGGGACCGAATGTGACCTCCAGAGGGCAAAATTCCCAACCCGATCAAAACACGTACGCGAAACCCCGTATTCACCTCTCAAAATCACCCCCCTGCTCTGGCCCGCGGGTGCGCTCCCCTCCTAGACTGCATCCCGACAACCGACACCCCCGGTGAAGCGAGGAACGTGACCATGATCAAGAAGATACTTGCCACGGCCGCCGTTGCAGGCCTGTTCGCAACCAACCCCCTGATGGCGCAATCCGTCGGTACGACGGGCGGCCCCGCTGCGGCTGCCCCGTCCAGCGCCAGTTCCAGCGCGAGCGCCCCGCAGGGCCGCGCCAATGCGCCGGTGGCGGGCGGCTCTCCGTCCGGCGGCATCTCCGCGGCCGCTCGGTCCGAACCGGGCGCGATCTCGCGCATCGCCACCCGCTCCGGCCGTCTGGTCGGCCTGATTGCGTCGACCGGCACCACGCCGGGCACGGGTACCACCCCGGGTACCGGCACCACCCCGGCTACGGGCACCCGGTAACGCCAGCCCATGCGGACCAATCCGCTCTTCCCTCGCGAAGGCCGCCTCCGGGCGGCTTTCGCATGTCTGGGCCTGGGAATTTTCGTGAGCCTGGTCACGGGCTGCGGCAGCGGGGGCCCCACCCCGCTCGGGGCATCCCTGAAAGGGATGGTTTCCGGAGGCCCGGACGTGACCTCCCACGCCGAGGAGCTCCCGTACGCATCCCTCGCGGTCCACACCGAGAACCACCGCGGGCTGCTGATCCTCGGGGCGATGGCGAATGGGCACACGTACTGGCCAAGCGCCGAGGGACTGTCGCTCCAGTTGCGCGACGGGGGCCTCTTCGCCACGGCCGGTATGGGTCGCGACCTGCTCGGCACCCACTACCCGGGCATGGACGATTCCCCCTGGCGGAGTACCTCTCCCGCCGGCTACGCCATCGAGCGCCACGTCCGCGACGCCTCGGGGACCGTGGTGCGCCACGTCGGTGAGGGCACGCTCGAATGCAGCGCCCCCACCACGCGGGAATTGCCCCTGGCCACGCTGGAACTCGAGCGCTGTCGCGAACGGATCGACTGGAAACAGGCCGGCACCACCCGCGCCGAATTCTGGCGCGATCCCGAAACCCGCGATCTCTGGGAGTACGAAGGTCAGGCCTGGCCGGACGGTCCCGCGATCGCCTGGCAGGTGGCGCGTCCCTGGTGGTAGCCGCGGCTGGAGACCTCATGCAGAAGCCATTGCGTCTTTTCTGGCCGGTCCTTTGCGGGCTGGCGCTGATCCCGGCGGCTAGCCAGGCCGACACGGCACCGGCCGGGACGACCCTTCCCGACCACTGGGTCGCCTGGCAGGGCGAGCGGTCCGAACCGATCGACTGGGCCTACAGCTTCGGCCTGCGCAGCCGCGACAAACGTTCCGTGGACCACGAGCGCAAGCGACTGCTGGCCGAGATCGAACTGATCGGACAGACCATGGATATCGCCGGACGCCCGCAGACGGCGCGCGCTCTCAACGACTGGAGCCGAACTGTCGAATCAATGGAGCCCGCACCCAGGGCGCGCAGCGCGGAACGTCTCGACCTGCCCTGGCTCCTGGCGAACCTGCGCCACGCGCCGGCCACGGCCGACCTGGCACACATCGGCTATTGCAAGCCACCCGACTGGGTGGAGCTGTGGTCCATGGAGGGGGTCCAGCGCTACGAATGGCGGCCGGGCATGACCCTGCAAGACCTGCTGGGGCAACCGTCGCGCACTGCCGTTCGCGGCTCCGATACCGCCGCCGTGGTGACCCCGCTCGGGGAGGTCCATGTGTTCGGGATCGCCCCCTGGAACCGGGAAGACAGCGTGATCGCCCCGGGAACCCGGGTGATGGCACACCTCAACATCCGCGACCTGGGCGGGACCCTGGAAGGCGGCCTCCTCAACCAGCGCCTGCCCCGCTTTCTTGCCACCCGCCTGCCGGGTGACGACTGCACCCTACGGACCCTGCCATGAATCCACCCGCACTCCCCCAGCGCCGCCGCAGCCTGGTGGTTGCCGTACTCATCGGTCTGGGCATACCCGCGGCCCAGGCCGACGACTTCGGACTCGGACAGGGCCAGCGCGATACCGGCGGCATCGGCCTGCTGCAGACGCCCACGGCCCGCACCGGCGACGCCGGCCATTTCGCCGCGGGCTGGAACCGGACGTTCCCCTATCGCCGCTGGAGCGTCTTTGTCCAGCCGATGGACTGGATGGAACTGGGGTTCCGCTATGTCCAGGTGGAAAACCGGCCCTATCTGGCGGCCGGTGACGACGACCGCTACAACATCGACAAGGGGGCGGACCTGAAGCTGCGCCTGAAGCAGGAGACGCGCTACATCCCGGAGATCGCCGTCGGCTTCCAGGACCTTGGCGGCACCACCCTGTTCGGCGGGGAGTACCTGGTCGCGAACAAGCGCTGGAATCATCTCGATTTCTCCCTGGGCCTTGGCTGGGGCTATCTGGGCAACCATGGCGACATCGAATCGCCGCTGGGCTGGATCCACGACAGCTTCGACACCCGCCCACGGTCCGCCGGCGGCGGACAGGGCGGGCAGGTCGCCACACACCAGATGTTCCGCGGGCCCGCCGCCGTTTTCGGCGGGGTGGAATACCAGACCCCCTGGGACCGGTTGTTGCTGCAGGTCGAGTACGAGGGCAACACCTATCAGCACGAACCCCAGAGCAATGCCCAGGAGCAGAACTCGCGTTTCAACTTCGGCGCCCGCCTGCGTCTGACCCGCAACGTGGAGCTGCACGCCGGCTGGGAACGCGGCAATACCGCCATGGTCGGCCTGCACTTCACCACCAACCTGGCCCGGCTGTCACAGCCCAAGGCCGATGACCCGGCCCCGGTCGAACCCGCCCATCTGGAGCGACGCGACTGGGATGCGGTCGCGGCTGACCTCAATGCCAACGCCGGGATTCACGTGACCGAGATTCGCCAGGTCGGCGACACCCTCCGAGTGACCGGCCAGCCCAGCCGTTTCCGCGACCTGAAGCAGTCCGAAGGCCGAGCCAATCGCCTGCTGGAGGCCCAGGCCGACGCCGGCATTCATACCTTCCAGTACCGCTGGCAGACCCTCGGGCTCGATCTGCGCGAGAGCCTGCACGATCGCGAGGCCTTTGGCCGCGCCCTGGCCTCGGCCGATCACGAGATCGACTACCGCCACGGCGTGCGGGTACGCGATGCCAAACCCTCGGACCACGAACGCGGCGACGTCCTTTACGAGGCCGAACCGCGCCGCTTCGAGTGGGGCATGGGGCCCTCGCTGGAACAGAACTTCGGCGGACCGGATGGCTATCTCTATCGCCTCTCGGCCTATCTCGACGCCAGCTATTTCCTGAGCCAGGGCACCTGGATCTCGTCCATGCTGTCCACCACGTTGCTGGACAACCTGGAGAACTACGACTACATCGCCGATTCGGAACTGCCCCGCGTGCGTACACACATCGGCGACTACCTGGCCGAGACGGATGTGGGGATTTCCAATCTGCAGGCCACCCATACCCAGCGCCTTGGCCAGGACTGGTACGCCATGGGTTACGGTGGCTTGCTGGAGACCATGTACGCCGGCATCGGTGGCGAGGTCCTGTACCGACCGTTCAACAGCCGCTGGGCCGTCGGACTGGATGCCAACTGGGTCCGCCAGCGCGCGTTCGACCAGCAGTTCGGCCTGCGCGACTACGAACAGGTCACCGGACATGTCACTTCCTACCTCGACACCGGTGTGCAGGACATCCATGCGCGGGTCAGCGTGGGCCGCTATCTCGCGGGCGACATCGGGACTACCCTCGACTTCTCGCGCGAGTTCGACAACGGCGTAGTGGTCGGCGCCTGGTCCACATTCACCGACGCGGGCGACGACTTCGGGGAAGGCAGCTTCGACAAGGGTCTGTACCTGTCCGTGCCGTACGACTCGTTCTTCTCCACCTCCAGCCGCAACCGGGCCAACATCGCCTGGCAGCCGCTGACCCGCGACGGCGGCGCGCGCCTCAACCGGCGCCATCAGCTGTTCGACATCACCGAGGAACGCCAACTCGGCCGCTACTGGGACGACCCCGACGCCACCTGGCGTTAGATCCGGGTTCGTCCCTTCGGGTCCCCGGGCTGCGAATCGCCCTTTTCCCTGGACCGCGGCACGCCGACGGCCCCCGGCGGCAGCCGACACATAGGCCGTCGTGGGCTCCCCGGCACCTGCTCGAATAGCGCACCCGGTGAACGTGCGCGCCCCACCGCGCCGCGTTCCTTCCCCCCTCCAGCAAAAAGCCCCGGCAGATGCCGGGGCTCCGGTTGAGGCCCTTTCGGGCCCGGGCGCACGGTTACCGACTGCTACTTGTAGGAGTAGTGGTAATAGCCATACCCGTAACTGGTCGAGGCCTTGTACTCGATCGAGTTCAGGATGCACCCACGCACATCCACACCGGCCGCTTCCAGGCGGCGCCGGGCCGAGTCGATCTCGCGCAGCGGGTTCAGCTGGAAGCGCACGACCATCAGCGTGGTCGAGCACTGGCGGGCCACCACGGCGGCGTCGGTCACCGCCAGGATCGGCGGCGTGTCGATCAGCACCAGGTCATAGGCGCGGCTGACCTGATCGAGCAGGCGGCTGAAACGGTCTCCCATCAACAGCTCGGAGGGGTTGGGGGGCGCGCTGCCGCGCGCGATGTAATGCAGCCCCTCGACCTCCGTACGACGCACGATGCCGTCCAGCGACTCGCGCTCGCCCAGGTATTCCGACAGCCCACCGTCACTGCGCTGCCCGAAGGCGTGGTGCACGTGACCCTTGCGCAGATCCGCATCCACCAGCAGGACCCGCTGGCCCGCCTGGGCACAGACCGCCGCGAGGTTTACGGACACGAAGCTCTTGCCCACGTCCGGGCTCGGCCCCGTAATCACCAGTCGGTTGTTGGCGGCCTCGAGCATCGCGAAGTGCAGGCTGCTGCGCAGGCCGCGCAGGGCCTCGACCGCATCGTCGGCGGGGTCAATCGAGGCGAGCACGCCCCCCGGCACCTCATAGCCGCGCGGCTGGCGCCGCCGCTTGACCCGGCGCAACAGGTTTTCCTGCTGCCGGGACCGGGGCACGCTGGCATACACCGGCAGGTCGATACCCTCGATCTCTTCCTGCGACTCGACGCCACGGTTCAGCATCCCGCGCACCAGAACCAGCGCAATGGCCAGTCCACCCCCGAAGACCGTGGACAGCATCACGATCATCCGCCGCTGGGGCTCCACGGGCGACAACCCGGCCTGGGCGTCATCGAGGATGCGCACGTTGCCGACCGTGCTGGCCCGGGCGATATCCATTTCCTGCATGCGATTGAGCAGCTGGACATAGATGTCCTGGTTGACCTCGACATCGCGGTTCAGCCGCAGGATCTGTTGCTGGGTCTCCGGGAGCGCCCCGACCTCCTGGTTCAGCCGGTCGCGCTCGCTTTGCAGTTTCTGACGCTTCTCGATCAGGGCCGCATAGGTTGGATGGCTGGGCGTGTAGCGCCGGGAGATCTCGGCCTCCTCGAATTCCAGCTCGTTCAGCTGGCGCTCGAGGTTGACGATCCGGTCGAGCACGGTGCGGGTCTCCTGCGAGAGGTCCACGCTGTCCCGCTCCATCCGGTAGTCGTTCAGGGCATCCTCGGCCTCCTGCAGTTGCCCGCGGACATCCGGGACCTTCTCCTCCAGGAACTCGAGGCTCTTCTCGGCCTCGGCGGCCTTGCGCTGAATGTTCTGTGTCAGATAGATCTGGTTGATGGTGTTCAGGATGCGGCGCGCCCGATCCGGATCCGGGTCGGTCAGGGCGAGACTGAACACGCCGCTCTCGCGGCCCTGCTGTCCGACATCGAACTGGGCCCGCAGGGCGTTGATCGCGGCCAGGCGGGAACGGCGCCGAATGTCGAAGCGAGCCCCCGGGGCCGCGTCCAGTTCCGCCACCCGCAGGCGCACGGCCCCGTCGAGAAACTCCGCATCCTCGCCAACGCGGCCCTCGCCCAGGTCGCGATCACCGCCCAGGAGCCGGTAGTGGTCGCCGTCCAGCACCTCCAGCGTGAAGGTTTGTCCCTCGTAGGCCTGGGACACCCGGAACTCGCCGACATTAATCGATTCTCCGGCCCATACGCTCGAGCCGGCGAAGGCGGGGCGCTCCATGCCGCGGCGCACCAGATAGTCACCCACCACCGGCATGCGCTGCGGCGTCACCTCCAGATCCAGCGATTCCTGGTCGACCGCGCGCCCGAGCACCATGCGCGAACGCAGGATCTGCAGCTCGGCCTCGACCCGGGGCTCCTGGCCCAGCATTTCGCGCACGTTCGCCAGGGGGCTGCTGAAACGCCCCATGTCCTCCACCTGCACCAGGGCATCGGCGCGGTAGATCGGGGTCGACAAAATCGCGTGCACCGCGCCGGCGACGGCGAACATCGCGGTGATCGCCAGGATCCACCACTTGTGGTCGAGCAGCTGGCCCAGCAGCCGGCCAATGTCCAGCTCGCCTTCCGGCGTGCCGGGGGAATGATTCCGGGTCATCGGTATGTACCTGTATCTAGAGTCATCGATTGAGGCGGCGTGCCCAGGCCTCGGCCGCTTCCACGAGCAGGGCATGGGTCTGCTCGAAGACCTCGGGGCTCTTGCCGTAGGGATCGGGGATATCGCGCCCCCCGCCCCCATCCAGCCAGTGCCCGAAGCGCATGGTCTTGCCCAGCACCTCCGGGTGGCGCGACCCGACCGCCTGACGCTGCCTCTCGCTCATGACCAGTACCAGGTCGGCGTGATGCAGGAAGTCAGGCTCCACCTGTCGCGCCACATGCGAGGCGACATCCAGCCCATCGGCCTCGGCCAGACGCCGGGCCTCGGGGTGGACGCCCTCCCCGACCACCGCCCCGAGGCCGGCCGATTCCACCTCGCGTGCGGGCAACCGGTCGCGCAGCAGGGCCTCGCCGACCGGGCTGCGGCAGATATTGCCGGTACAAACCACCAGAATCCGATTGAACATGGCTAGAGGTCATCCCCGAGGTTGCGAACATCACGCGTGGTACGGGACGCCTGATAGACCGCGCTCACGGTGGGCAGGAGCTGGCTGATCACGCGGTTCCAGCGCCCGAGCGGCGTGGTCGTGACGTAGACGATGTCCAGCGGCTCGAGCTCGAACTCGGCACCCAGCATCAGGGCCGAGGCATTGCGTGCATCCAGCTGATACACGGTGGCGAGCTTGTCGCTGTCCGGGGGGGACCGGCGGATCACGAAGATCCCGCTGGCGTCCGCGCGGGTTTCGTTAAATCCTCCGGCCTGGCTGAGGGCATCCATCAGGGTGACCTGGCCCCGCCCCAGCGG
The DNA here is from genome assembly GCF_000377285.1 of Thioalkalivibrio sp. ALE25. Lineage (NCBI taxonomy): Bacteria > Pseudomonadati > Pseudomonadota > Gammaproteobacteria > Chromatiales > Ectothiorhodospiraceae > Thioalkalivibrio > Thioalkalivibrio sp. ALE25. The sequence goes on from NZ_KB897935.1 coordinate 148,099, forward strand.
CAGACGCTGGGGATCGCCCACCTCCCCCATCACGTAGACCTGCTGGCCCGCGGTATCCGGAATGTGCAGGACATCGCCGTCACGCAGCAGCCGGTTCTGCGACATGTCCCCATGGCGCAGCATGTCGTACAGCGAGATGACGATCTCCTCCCCGTCGCGGGTCAGGATGACCTCGTGCCAGTTAGCCGAGTCCGCCAGCCCACCGGCATGCTGAATCGCATCGAGGACGGTCTGCGGGACATTGGTGACGGGCTGTACACCGGGCTCGCGCACCTCGCCGGTCACCCGCACGTTCTGCGAGTTGAATGCGGCCACGCGAACCTCGACCTGGGGCTCGTTCACGAATGCCGCCAAATCACGCGCAATGAGGTCGCGGACCTCCGCGACCGTGCGCCCCTCGACATGCACCCGGCCGATGTACGGATAGAAGATCGTGCCGTCCGAATGCACGGTGTTGCCCGATTCCACGGCGGAGCGCTCGCTCCCGGCCGGGATGGTCAGCTCCGGGTGCTCGTAGACGATGATCGCCAGCACATCGCCCCGACCCACGCGGTAGTCGTACGCGTCGACATCTTGTGCCAGCTCGTCGCTCACGCGGCGCAGATCCGGGGGCACCGAGCGTCCCTCCTGTGCCCGAATCAGCCCGAACGTGATCGGTTCAATATCCACCAGGTCCTCGATCGGGGCGCTGGAACTGCGCTCGGAGATATGCCCACCCGGGGCCCAGGCACAGCCGCCCAGGGTCATCCCCATGACCAGCGCCAGGGCCCAGCGTACGGCGGGTTTCTCGTTCATGGATCGTCCTCTTTATCGCGTTGCCGCAGCACCCGTGGTGCAACCAGTCGCGCGGCTTGATTCGTCATGGCGAGCGCGTGCGCACCCTCTAGCGGATGGTGCCAACCGTGTCACGAATGACCCGGATCGTCGCCGAACTGGCGCAGAATATCGGCGTCTCCCCCTGCCTCGACAACGCCCGGATCCGAAACTTACGGGCCCGTTCACAGCTTCGACGGATCGACCTCACGTTTCCCGGAAACGGCGTTGCGGGCCCGCGAACGGCGGTGCTTGAATCCATCGCGTTCCGTCCATGCGCGACTGTCCCGGACCTCCGTCACGCCGCATTCGCAGCGCTGCCGGAGGGCCGCGAACGGCCGCCATTCATCGAGGTAGAGGCGACATGAAAGTCCTGATCACCGGAGCAGCCGGCTTTATCGGCTCCCACCTGGCCCTGCGCCTGCTGGAACGCGGCGACACCGTGATCGGTGTCGACAACCTGAATGACTACTACGACCCGGGCCTGAAGCGGGCGCGTCTGGACCGCATCCGCGCCCTGCCGGCCGCCCGCCAGCACTTCGTGTTCGAGCAGCAGGACATCGCCGACCGTGCCGCGATGGAGCGGGTATTCCGCGAGCACCGTCCGCAGCGGGTGGTAAACCTGGCGGCCCAGGCCGGGGTGCGCTACTCGCTGGAGAACCCGGCGGCCTATGTCGATACCAACCTGGTCGGCTTCGGCAACATCCTGGAGGGCTGCCGCCACAACGGCGTGGAGCACCTGGTCTACGCCAGCTCCAGTTCGGTCTATGGCGCCAACACCACCATGCCGTTCTCGGTGCACGACAACGTCGATCACCCGCTGAGCCTCTACGCCGCGAGCAAGAAGGCCAACGAGCTGATGGCGCACACCTACAGCCACCTCTACGACCTGCCGGTGACGGGCCTGCGCTTCTTCACCGTCTACGGCCCCTGGGGCCGCCCGGACATGGCGCTGTTCCTGTTCACGAAGAAGATCCTGGCGGGCGAGCCGATCGACGTCTTCAACTACGGGCACCACCGGCGCGACTTCACCTATATCGACGACATCGTCGAGGGCGTGATCCGCACCCTGGATCACGTGGCGCCGCGCAACCCCGAGTGGAGCGGGGCCGAGCCGGATTCCGCCACCAGTGCCGCGCCCTATCGGCTCTACAACATCGGCAACCACGAGCCGGTGGAGCTGATGCGCTACATCGAGGTGCTGGAGGACTGTCTGGGCCGGAAGGCCGAAAAGAACCTCCTGCCGCTGCAGCCGGGGGA
>NZ_KB897936.1:0-129287 GCF_000377285.1 Thioalkalivibrio sp. ALE25
GTCAATACTGATCCACAACTCGGCCTTGCCGACATCGACCCCGATCCGATGCGTTGCCATCATCACACCTCCCGAGCTAGCTTGGAGTGGTCTGTCGGGGCCTCACCGAACGCTGGCTTGCCATCTATCGTCGGTCCCGAGCCGATCGATTCCTTATCGGCGTTTAAGGTGAGGGGTGGGACGAACTCTCCTACCGTCTGTGCCACAGGCCAGATGCCAGCTTCGTCCCTCCACCCCGACAGACCCTTTCTAGGCCTGCCACGGGTAAACATACAAGGCCAGCCCTCTGGCCGATGGGGCGTTGGACAGGTCCCCATCGGCCAGAGGGCTGGCCTCCTACTGTCTGCAGCGACACGGCCCATGAATGAACGGGCGACGCTGCCTGTGGTGTTCAGGTGCGATCAACGGGGCGGCGGTACGGGCCCGGGCGCAGCCCGAATAGCAGCATGGCGGCGCCAACCAGGCCGAGCGGCCAGGACGGCCAGGCCAGTCCGAGCCAGGTGGACACGTCGAGCTGGGTGGCCAGCCCCGCCAAGGCGAGCAGTCCCGCGCCCCCCCAGGCCTCGTGGCGCCGACGGTTCTGGCGGCGCAGGCCTTCCTCCAGCTCACGGATCTGCTGGCGCAGAGCGGCGTCGCGCTCGGCGCGCTGCTCTTCGACCGTCAGGGCCTTTTCCAGGTGCATGGGCATCTCGGGCAGCTGCGCCAGCAGGCGCGGCAGGTGCTGCTGGGCGTTGCGGATGAACGCGCGCACGCCCATGCGTTCGTGCATCCACTTCTCGATGAATGGCTTGGCGGTGGTCCACAGGTCCAGCTGCGGGTACAGCTGGCGGCCCAGGCCCTCAATGTTCAGCAGGGTCTTCTGCAAGAGCACCAGCTGTGGCTGGACCTCCATGTTGAAGCGCCGCGCGGTCTGGAACAGGCGCAGCAGGACCTGGCCGAACGAGATCTCGTCCAGCGGGCGCTGGAAAATCGGCTCGCAGACGGTGCGGATGGCCGCCTCGAATTCGTCCACGCGGGTGTCCTTCGGCACCCAGCCGGACTCCACGTGCAACTCCGCCACCCGGCGGTAGTCACGATTGAAGAACGCGTGGAAGTTCTCCGCCAGATAGCGCTGGTCGGAATCCAGAAGCGAACCGACGATGCCGAAGTCCACCGCCAGGTAGGTGGGATCGTCCGGGTGGGTGGCATCGACGAAGATGTTGCCCGGGTGCATGTCGGCGTGGAAGAAGTTGTGCTGAAACACCTGGGTGAAGAAGATCTCCACCCCGCGCTCGGCCAGCAGCTTCAGATCCACGTTCCGCTCGCGCAGCGCGGCGATGTCGGCCACCGGGATGCCGCCGATGCGCTCCATCACCAGCACGCTGCGGCGCGTGTAGTCCCAGATGATCTCCGGGATGTACAGCAGGTGGCTGTCCTCGAAGTTGCGGTGGATCGCGGCGGCGTTCGCACCCTCGCGGATCAGGTCCAGCTCGTCGGTGACGGTCTTTTCGTATTCGTCCACCACCTCGCGCGGGCGCAGGCGTTTGGCCTCGGACCAGTAGCGATCGGCCAGGTCCGCGATCAGGTGCATCACCTCGAGATCCGCGCGGATGGTCTTGAGGATGCCAGGGCGCACGACCTTGACCACGACCTCGCGCCCGTCCTGCAGCGTGGCCGCGTGCACCTGGGCGATGGAGGCCGAGGCGATCGGGGTGTCCTCGAAGGTGGCGAAGGCGATCTCGATCGGACGCTCCAGCTCGGACTCGATCAGGGCGCGCGCCTGCTCGAACGGGAACGGGGGTACGCGGTCCTGAAGCCGGGCCAGCTCCACCGCGATGTCGTCCGGCAGCAGGTCGCGCCGGGTGGACAGCATCTGCCCGAACTTGATGAAGATCGGCCCCAGGTCCTCCAGCGCGCGGCGGATACGCTCGCCGCGCGTGCCTTCGGTACGGCGAAACCAGTTCCAGGGCGCGAGGTAGAGCAGGAAGCTGAGCGGGCGCAGCGGCTTCAGCGTAAACAGGATGACGTCGAGGCGATAGCGCACCAGGACCCGCGCAATGGTCCACAGCCGCAGGCCCCGGTACAGCGCGCGGCGCATCAGGACTGCCGGTCGTCAGGTGCGGAGGACTGTGCCTCCAGACGGCGCAGCCGGGCATCTAGGCGGGCGACCCCGTCACGCAGGTCGGCGACGTCCTCGGCAAAGGCCTCGAAGGCCCCGCCGGCCGGCAGCCACTCGAGCTCGTCGCGCAGATAGTCGGCGGTATCCTCGGCGGAGCGGCGGCCGAGGTGGCGCAGGCTGCCGCGGGCCTGATCGAGCAGGTGGCGCAGCGGTCCGGCGGCCCCGGCGCCGGCAAAGCGCTCGAACAGCCCCTCCCAGTCGATTCCGGAATCCCGCAGCGCATGCTGCAGATCGGAGAGCACGGTGGCGTCACCGGTGATGGTCAGCCCGGAACGGTCGTCGCGGCCCAGCGCCGCGGCCAGCGACAGGGGCGAGCCCGCCAGCTGCACATCCACCGGCTCCTCGACACCGCCGATGACCTGCAGTCGGTCGGCGGCCCCGACCAGCGAAAGGGCCAGCCCCGGGGGCTCGATCACGATGGCGATTGCGCGCCCGGCCAGGCGCGCCCGGTCCTTCTCCGGCGCGCTCGCCAGGTGTTCGTTCAGCGTGGCCTCGATCAGGGCCGTGAACGGACTGGGCAGAGCGAAGGGTTCGGCCATGAAAACGTTACAGTTTTGTGCCGCGATGCAGCGCGACGATGCCGCCGGTCAGGTTGTCGTACTCGACCCGTTCCAGCCCGGCGTCGCGCATCATCCCGGCCAGGGTCTCCTGATCCGGGTGCATGCGGATGGACTCCGCCAGGTAGCGGTAGCTGTCCGCATCGTTGGCGACCAGCTTGCCCATCAGCGGCAGCATCTTGAACGAATAGACATCGTAGAGCGGGCGCAGCGGCGCCATCGGCTGCGAGAACTCCAGCACCAGCACGCGCCCGCCCGGCTTGATCACCCGGCGCATCTCGGCCAGTGCGCGTTCCTTGCGGGTCACGTTGCGCAGGCCGAAGGCGATGGTCACGCGGTCGAAGTAGTCATCCGGATAGGGCAACTGTTCGGCGTCCGCCTGCACGAAGTCGAGGTTGCCCACATGGCCCTCGTCCAGCATGCGGTCGCGCCCGGCCTCCAGCATCGAGGCGTTGATGTCGCAGACCACGATCTGCCCCTTCGGCCCGACGCGCGGGGCGAAGGCCCCGGCCAAGTCCCCGGTGCCCCCGGCCAGGTCGAGGATCTTCATGCCCGGGCGCACCCCGGTGCGCTCCAGGGTGTAGCGCTTCCAGATGCGATGGATGCCCATCGACATCAGGTCGTTCATCACGTCGTAGCGCGATGCGACCGAATGGAAGACCTCGCCGACCCGCGAGGCCTTCTCGGACTCGGGGACGGTCTGGTAGCCGAAGTGGGTCTTGCCGGGTTCTTCTTTCATCAAGCTGCCGTTGTCAGTGCGTCTTGCGCTCGTGGCCGGCCTCTTTCAGCCGATCCAGATAATCCTGCCACAGACTTTCCTGCTCCGTGCCGAGCTTGTGCAGATAGTCCCAGTCGTAGATGCCGGTGTCGTGACCATCGGAGAACACCAGCTTCACCGCGTAGTTGCCGACCGGCTCGATCGCGGTGATGTTCACGTCCTCCTTGTCCACCTGCAGCACCTCCTGGCCCGGCCCGTGCCCGCGCACCTCGGCCGAGGGCGAGTACACGCGCAGGAACTCGCAGGGCAGCTCGAAATGCGACCCGTCGGAGTAGGTCAACTCCAGGATGCGCGACTTCTGATGCAGCTGGATATCGGTGGGTCGGTGCGTACTGCTCATGCAGCCTCCAGAATCCTCGGTCCGGGCGAGCCCGGAAAGATCGTGCGCGACCGCCCGCAGCGGCCACCATCAACAGGCTGCGAGGATACCAGCCCTGCAGACCGGCGTGGCATCTCCCCGCGCATCAAAGGCCTGCCGCCCGGCAGGAGGGATCGCGCGGGCGATCCGGAACTCCGTGCGACAACGTTACTCGGCGTCGCGGCCCCGCTCGGGGACCGGGGGCGGGGTGGCGCGGGAGGACACGCTGAGGGCGGTGACGGTGACCAGGATCAGGGCCATGCCGATGATCTGAACCAGTGCCAGGCTTTCGTGCAGGATCACCACGCCGAACAGGGTGGCGGTGACCGGTTCGATCATCGCGACGATCGAGGCAACGGCGGGGGCTGTAGTCCGCAGGCCATTGATGTAGAACGCGAACGACAGCCCGGCACCGAAGATGCCGAGGGCCAGGAACAGCGGCCAGTCGGAGGTGCTCAGGACCTCCACCATCTGGGTATTGTCGCCCGGCAGCATCAGCAGGATGACCAGCACACCGAAGGCAATCGTCAGGATCGCCTGCGGGCTGCCGTGCTGTCCGGCGTACTTGAAGCCGAAGATGAAGATCGCGTAGGACAGGCCCGCCAACAGGCCGGCACCGGCGCCGATCAGGGTGACGCCGCCCGCCCCGGTGTCGTAGATCTGGGTGAGCAGGACGATGCCGACCATGACCATCGCGATGGCCACCAGTTTGAGCGTGGTGGGGGTCTCCAGCCTCAGGGCGAAGGAAATGATGTAGACAAACACCGGGGCGCAGTACATCAGCGTGGCGGCGACCGCCACACTGCCATGCGCGATGCTGAGGAAGTAGAACGCGAAGTTGCCGGCTACACCCAGCCCGGCCACGGCCGACCAGAACCACATCTTGCCGCTGCCCAGCCCACTGCCACCGGGACGCCAGGCGAGCCAGATCAGCACGAACAGCAGGCCGATGGCACCGCGGTAGAACGAGACCACGAAGGCGTCCCAGCCCTCGGCCATCAGGATGCCGCCGATCCCGCCGGACAACCCCCAGAAGAAAGCCGCCAGCACCACGAGTCCAACACCGAGGCCCATCAATCACTCCCTTTGATCGCTGGATGTAACGGGCCGTAGTCGGTGACTCGACGTGGCCAGCAATGGCGGGTATTCGGCCACGGGAGCGACCGGGCCGGCCTTCGAAACAAGCGTCACATCTTACAGGGAGGCCCGACACGGTTGGAAAGACCCGGCGCCGAACGTCGGCTCCGGTGGAATGCCCCGCATCCGACCGGTCGCTGGGGCCGGCCTTCCGGCACAAGGGCATTTTTTGCGCCCGCAGTGGTCTCATACAGTATGAATGGACGAGCACCCTCGCTCGCCCCGATCGTCAGCAGGTCTCCCCGATGTCCGAACGCTCCCCTCCGATTGCCTGGACCCCGGCAGTTTTCTTCGTACTGACCAACCTGGCCGCCGTCACGCTGGTGCCGTGGTGGTGGTTCACCCAGGGTTTCAGCGGCGCGGCCTGGCTGTTCTTCGGGCTGTTCCTGGTGCTGAGCGGGCTGGGCGTCACGGTCGGTTATCACCGGCTGTGGGCGCACCGCACCCTCAAGGCGCGTGGGCCTCTGCGCGTTCTGCTGGCATTGAGTGGCGCCCTGGCGCTGCAGAACAGCATCTACAACTGGGGCGCGCGGCATCGCGTGCATCATCGCTACGTGGATGACGTGGACCGCGATCCGCATTCGATCAAGCGCGGTTTCTGGCACGCCCACATGGGCTGGATGCTGCGCAACTGGCCCACCAGCGAGCCCGACTATTCGCGCGTGAAGGACCTGGCGAAGGACCCGGTGGTAATGTGGCAGCACCGTCATTACTGGACGCTCGCATGGGGGCTGAACCTGGGCCTGCCGCTGCTGCTGGGGCTGGCGTTCGGCGATGTGGTCGGCATGCTGCTGCTGGCCGGCGTGCTGCGCCTGGTGCTCAGCCACCACTTCACGTTCTTCATAAACTCCCTGGCGCACTGGTGGGGCCGGCGCCCCTACAGCGACGAGAACACCGCCGTGGACAACGGCCTGGTCGCCCTGCTCACCTGGGGCGAGGGGTACCACAACTTCCACCACGCCTTTCAGGCGGACTACCGCAACGGGGTGCGCTGGTGGCAGTACGACCCCTCGAAATGGCTGATCAACCTTTTTGCCTGGACGGGACTGGTGTATGACCGGCGCTGGACGCCGCGATTCAAGATCCTGCGCGCGCGGCTGCACACCGAGTTTCGCCGGCTGCTCAACGCCGACACAGCGGGCGCAATCCACGACAACTGGCGCGCGACCCTGGAGCGCGAGTACCAGCGCTTCCGTGAAATCGTGAACCAGTGGCAGGAGGTCCACGCGCGCAACATGCGGGCCGGGCGCGAGGTCCTGAACGACCGCTGGCTGCGCACGGAACTGCACACCCAGTTCAAGGAGCTGGAGTATCGCCTCAAGATGCAGCGCCGCCGCCTGCGCGCTCTGTCCGCCTCACGCCGTACCGCCTCTGCATGAGCGCGGGCGCCGGATGACGCGGCCGAACGCCTTCCGATTCAATCAGCACCCCAGCTTGGAAGCAACCCGATCGGCCACCTTGCCGCGGACCACGACCTCGTCGGCGCCCGCCTGGCGCGCGGCCTTGAGCATGGCCCCTTCCACGTGCGGGCCAAAGGCCAGGATCGTTGCGTCCGGGTAGCGCTCGCGCCAGCTCGATACCGCTTCCACGCCACGGCTGCCGAGATCGACCACCACCAGGTCAGGCGCCTCCGGTGTCTGGCTGGAGGTGACCACGGCGCCGGCCGAACGCCAGCGCGACTCCAGCCGTACGCGGGTCATCAGATCCGGGGTGTCGAGGTTAATCTGCATGAGGTCTCCCGAGGGGGTCGGCTGGTGGAAGGGGTCGCGCTTTACGGAGACTTGGCCGGACACGGGCAGCCTTGCCCGTAGGATCGCTTCAGCGCTGTCTCGTGGCACACACTCTAAACTATCGGGATCGTCACTTTGCCGACCCCGACTAGCCAGCGATTGGCCCCGACAGCAACGGAGAACGGATACATATGGCCCTGAGCGAACTCGAGCGCAAGCGGATTGAAAAAGTGATGGAGGGGTTCATGGAAAGGCGCCGACCGCCCGCCCATGTTCGAGACCGTCTGGACCTTGTCTGGCGTCTCGAAGGCCAAAGCGTGGTGCTGTACGAAGTGCGCCCGCTGATGGATGCTCCCACAAGGGTCATGGAACACCCGGTGTTCAAGGCCACGTTCGTGCGCAAATCGGGCCGTTGGAAACTCTATTGGCAACGGGCAGACCTGAAGTGGCACGGCTACGACCCACACCCGGAACTGGCCTCGCTGGAGGATGTGCTGAGTGTGGTGGAGAAAGACGAGTACGCCTGCTTTTTCGGATAGGGGAACACGGATGCACGAGTTTTCGTTGATGGCCGACCTGATGCGCAAGATCGAGCAGGTGGCGGCGGATAACAACGCCGAGCGGGTCACCCGGGTGCGGGTCTGGCTGGGCGCGCTGTCGCACATCACGCCGGAGCATTTTCGCGAGCACTTCGAGGATGGCACCCGCGGCACGCTGGCCGAGGGCGCCGAGCTGGAGGTGGAGACCTCCGACGACGAGACCCACCCCGAGGCGCAACAGATCCTGCTGCGGAGCCTGGACGTGGCGTGAACACGCCCGCGACACTTAGCCCGGCGCGGGAGCGCTGGCGCCTGGTCGTCACCGGCCGGGTGCAGGGTGTGGGATTTCGCCCATTCGTCGCGGCGCTGGCAAAACGGCTGGCGCTGGCCGGCACGGTCGGCAACACGCCCGAGGGCGTGGTGATCCAGGTCGAGGGGGACGCGGCTCGCCTGGATGCGTTTCGTTCGGCATTGGCGCAAGAGGCGCCGGTGGCCGCACGTGTCAATGACATCTCTGTCAGCCCCGTAACCCCCACCGGCGCAGCCGGCTTCCGGCTCACTACGGGGCCGAACCGAGGCGGCGCCCCGGCCCTGGCCCCGGACCGCGCCCCCTGTCCCGAGTGCCTGGCCGAGATCCGCGATCCGGCGGCGCGGCGTTACCGCTATCCGTTTACCGCCTGCACGGCCTGCGGGCCGCGCTGGAGCATTGCCACGGCGCTGCCCTGGGCCCGTGCCGGCACCACCCTTCATGACTTCCCGCTGTGCCCGGCCTGTCGTGCGGAGTTCGAGAACCCGGGGGATCGGCGCTTCCATGCCGAGGCGATGGCCTGCCCGGACTGCGGGCCCCGGCTCCTGCTGCGCGCGCCGGACGGCACCGAACAGGCCACCGGGGATGCGGCACTGGAGGCCGCTGTGGCGGCCCTGCGCGCGGGGCAGATCCTGGCCCTGAAGGGCGCGGGCGGGTTCCAGTTGCTGGCGGACGCCACCCGCGAGGAGGCCATCGCCCGCCTGCGAGCGCGCAAGCAGCGCCCGGAAAAGCCGCTGGCGGTGTTGCTGCCGGACGGCGACTGGCTGGATTGTCTGGCCCACGTATCCGATGCGGAAAGGGGCCTGCTGGATGCCCCGGAGGCTCCGATCGTGCTGGTGGATCGCAAGATTGATGCGCCGCTGGCCGGGAACATCGCCCCCGGGCTGAACCGTCTCGGGCTGATGCGGGCGGCCACGCCCCTGCACCAGCTGCTGCTGGACGCACTCGCGATCCCGCTGGTCTGCACCTCCGGCAACCGCAGCGGCGAACCGCTTTGTATTGATAGCGAGGAGGCGGTGGCTCGGCTGGGCGGGATCGCGGATGCCATCCTCGACCACGACCGGCCGATTGCGCGGCCGCTGGACGACAGCGTGTTCCAGATCGCGGCCGGGCAGCCGCAGTGCCTGCGCGTGGGACGGGGAGCCATGCCCCTGCGCATCCCGCTGCCGCAGCCCGGCCTGGTCACGCTGGCGCTGGGCGGCCACCTCAAGGCGGCACCGGCGCTGGCCCTGAACCGCGAGGTCGTGGTCGGCGCCCACGTCGGCGACCTCGACAGCGATCCGGCCCTGCGCCGCCTCGACAGCGAGGCCCGCGCGCTGGCCGGGCTCTGCGGCGTGCAGACCGAGCGCATCACCTGCGACCGACACCCGGACTATGCCTCTACCACACTCGCCGAGCGCCCGGGCGTGCCGGTCTTCCCCGTGCAGCACCACCACGCCCATGCCGCGGCCTGTCTGGCCGAGCACGGGGTGCAGGACCCGGTCCTGGCGCTGGTCTGGGACGGCGCGGGGCTGGGTACGGACGGGACGCTCTGGGGGGGCGAGTGCCTGACCGTGGACGCCGACGGTGACTGGCAGCGTGCGGGCCATCTGCGCCCGTTCCGACTGCCGGGGGGCGAGGCCGCGATCCGCGAGCCGCGACGCGCACTGCTGGGGCTGCTGCATGCACACTTCGCGGGCGATACGGCGGCCCTGGCGGCCAGCCCGGCCCGGGCGCTGTTTAGCGATGCCGAGTGGGCACCCCTGCTCCGCGCCCTGGATCGCGGGGTCAATGCGCCCTGGACCAGCAGCGTCGGGCGGCTGTTCGATGCTGTGGCGGCCCTGACCGGGCTGCGCACCGGTGCCGGCTTCGAGGGGCAGGCCGCGATGCTGGTGCAGCAGGCGGCGGAGGCCGCGCCGGGCGTGGTGGATGCCCCGGATCTCGAGCTGGAGAACGCGATGCCCTGGCAGGCGGACTGGGGCCCGCTGATCACCGCCCTGCTGGCGGCGCAGGCGGGCGGTGCTACCCCCGGGGCGATCGCCGCAAGGCTGCATGGTGCGCTGGCGCGGTTCGCGGTCGCGGCTGCCCGGGCGGGCGGGCGCGAGACCGTGGCATTGACCGGCGGATGCTTCCAGAATCGGCATCTGCTGCAATGCTGCGTGGCGGCCCTGCGCGACGCCGGCTTTCGCCCGCTGTGGCCACGGGCCGTCCCGCCCAACGATGGCGGACTGGCGCTGGGCCAGGCGGTGGTCGCGCGGCGCGCCGCACACCCGGCCCGACCGGAAGGAGGAGACTGACCCATGTGCCTTGCGATCCCCGGCCGTATCGACGCGGTGGAGGGCGACGACCCGCTGTTCCGCCAGGCGCAGGTCCGGTTCGGCGGCGTGGCGCGCACGGTGTCGCTCGCCTGCACCCCGGAGGCCGGGCCGGGCGACTACGTGCTGGTACATGCCGGCATCGCGATCGCCACCATCGACGAGGCCGCGGCCGAACGCACCCTGGCCGCACTGCGCGAGATCCCCGAGCACGAGCCGCCCGCGCCGGAGGGCCCGTGAGGCACCTCGACGAATACCGCGATCCGGCGCTGATCCTGCAACAGGTCGACGCGATCCGGGCGGCCTGCACCCGGCGCTGGACGCTGATGGAGGTCTGCGGCGGCCAGACCCACGCGATCCTGCGCCACGGGCTGGACGATCTACTGGCGGACGCGGTCGAGCTGCTCCACGGCCCCGGCTGCCCGGTCTGTGTGACCCCGACCGAGACCCTGGACCAGGCCGTACTGCTGACCCGCCGCCCGGAGGTGATGCTGTGCACCTTCGGCGACATGCTGCGCGTACCCGGCGCGCTGGGCGACCTGAACGCCGCGCGCGCGGCCGGCGGGGATGTGCGCGTGATCTACTCGCCGCTGGATGCGGTCGCTCTGGCGCGCGAAAACCCGCAACGCGAGGTGGTGCTGCTGGCGGTGGGCTTCGAGACCACCGCCCCGGCCGCCGCGATCGCGGTGCTGCAGGCCGAGGCCCTGGGGCTGTCCAACCTGTCGCTGCTGCTCTCGCACTCGCTGGTACCGCCGGCGATGGGGGCTCTGCTGACGGACCCGGACCACCGTATCCAGGGGTTCCTGGCCGCCGGGCATGTCTGCACCGTGGAGGGGGCGGCGGCCTATCAGGCGATCGCCGAGCATTTCGGGGTGCCCATTGTCGTGACGGGCTTCGAGCCGGTGGACCTGCTGGCCGGGATCCGGGCCTGTGTGGAGCAGCTGGAACGCGGCGAGGCCCGGGTCGAGAACCGCTATGACCGGGCCGCCCGCGACGACGGCAACGCGGCCGCGCGCGATGCGGTCAGCCGCGTGTTCGAGCCGGTCGAACGCGAGTGGCGCGGCATGGGCCGCCTGCCCGCCAGCGGGCTGGGCCTGCGCCCGGCCTACGCCCGCTTCGATGCCGTCGCGCGTTTCGGGATCGCGGCCCCCGCGACCGGCGCGGACGGGCCCTGCATCGCCGGCGAGATTCTGCGCGGGCTGCGTCGGCCAACCGACTGCCCCGCCTTCGGCCGCGAGTGCACCCCGGACACCCCGCTGGGCGCGCCGATGGTGTCCTCCGAGGGGGCCTGCGCCGCCTACCTGCACTACCGGGGCGGGGCATGACCACGGAGGTGGTCCGCCTCGCGCATGGCGGTGGGGGCCGTCTGCAGGCGAAGCTGCTGGACGAGGTGATCCTGCCGGCGCTGGGCACCTGGGCCCGTGGTGCCCCCGATGCGGCCGTGCTCGACATACCGGACGGACGCCTGGCCATGACCACCGACAGCTTCGTGGTGCGCCCCCTGTTCTTCCCCGGCGGCGACATTGGCCGCCTCGCGGTACACGGCACGGTCAACGACCTGGCAATGGCCGGGGCTCGGCCGCTTTGGCTGACGCTGGGGCTGATCCTCGAGGAGGGGCTGCCCCTGGAGGACCTGCGGCGCATCCTCGCCTCCGTAAGCGCGGCCGCCGAAGAATGCGGCGTCCGGGTGGTGGCCGGCGATACCAAGGTGGTCGAGGGCGGGCGCGGCGACGGGGCCTACCTCAACACCAGCGGGGTGGGCGTCGTGCCGGAGGGGGTACGGATCGCACCGGACGCGATCCGGCCGGGCGACGTGCTGCTGGCCAGCGGCGATCTGGGCCGGCATGGCGTCGCCATCCTCGCCGCGCGCGAGGGCCTGGGGCTGGACCCGCCGATCCCCAGCGACAGCGCCCCGGTCGCCGGGGCAGTGGCCGCGCTGCTGGCAGCCGATGTGCCCGTGCATGCCCTGCGCGACCCCACCCGCGGCGGCACAGTGGCCGCGCTGCAGGAACTGGCGGACGCCTCGGGCTGCCGCCTGATACTGGAGGACGCAGCCATCCCGGTGCGCGAGGACGTGCGCGGGGCCTGCGAGATCCTCGGGCTGGACCCGCTGCACAGCGCCTCGGAGGGGCGCTTCCTGGCCGCCGTGCCGGAACCCGCGGCCGAACATGCCCTGAGCGTGCTGCGGTCACGACCGGAGACGGCCGGGGCCGTTGCGATCGGCCAAGCCGAGGCGGGCGAACCCGCGGTCATCCGACGCCTCGCGACCGGCGTGGAACGCCGGGTGATCCTGCCCGCCGGCGAGCAGTTGCCCCGCATCTGCTGAGTCGCTGTTTGCAGCGCCTGCCGAGGGACCACGGAAACCGCCCGATGGAGTGCTCACGACGACACGGGATCACGCGCATGAGGGCGGCGGCCGCCGGGCGTTATGGTGATCCCCCCGGTTCAATCAGGAGGAACCCCCGATGTCGATGCGCCCGTTGATTCCCGCAGTCCTCACGCTCGCCAGCAGCCCCGCTCTGGCCCACCCGGGGCACGGCCATGGCGAAGGGTTCTCGTTGCTTCACTTCCTGAGCGCTCCGGAACACGCGTGGCCGCTGGGCCTGGGCCTTCTGGCCATGGCGATCATCGTGGGGCTGTTTGCCCGACAGTGGCACCGCAAGCGCCCGCGGCGCTGAGCTCAGGGCGGAGAGGACGCGCCCTTCGCCGGCCACCAGTAACGCTGTTCGTAATCCCGGTCGCGATCGCGGACCGGCACCGGGACGAAGCCCATGGCGGCGAAGAAACCGGCGGCGGAGGCCTGGGCCTTGACCAGCACCCCGGCGACACCGGCCTCCCTCGCGGCGGCGCGACTGGCCTCGACCAGTTGCCGCCCCACCCCCTGCCCGCGCGCGGCGCGCCCGACATAGAGGCCGTGGAGCAGAAGGCCATCCGGTATACCCTCCGGCAGTTCTTGGGCCCCCGCCGCCTCCCAGGCCGCGACGCCGACCACGTCGCCTGCGCACTCCAGCACGACCATGTCGAGGAACATCCGGTCGGCCTCGGTGTAGCGGTAGGCCGGCAGGGCCAGGCGGCGCACGCGTTCGGGCAACGGCCAGTCCTCAATCGCCTCGGCGACGAGGCGGTTGATGGCATCGAGATCCTCTGGGCGCGCGGCACGGGCAGTCAAGGTGGTAAGGGAGGTTGTGGTTTCGGGCATCGGTCATCAGGTTTGTCGGCACGGTTCCTGCTCGGACCTTTTGCGCAACGCGAAGTGCCAAACGCGTGGAGCCACGAGGCCCTTCACGACAACGAAACCCCCGATCGGGGATAATCCGCGCCGCACCGAAAGGAGACGACCCCGCACCATGACGGAACTGAAGAAGGCGATCGAGCACCAGCGCGAGTACCTCGAGAACAAGCTGCAGGAGCCTCTGGCCAACATCGCGCGTCGGCTGTCCGCGGTCTGGCCGCGCCGCGAGGACCTGGACTCGATTCTGGAAGAGGCTATCCGCCAGATCCCGGAGGCCACGTTCGTCTATGCCCTGAATACCCGGGGCATCCAGCTCTCCGACAACATCTCGCGCAGCGGCGTACTGCCGGAGCATTTCGGGCGCGACCGGTCACAACGCCCGTACATGAAGGAGGTCGTGCCGGCGACGGGCTTTCTGCTTTCGGATGCCTACATCAGCCTGCTCGGACGGCGGCCCTCGCTGACCGCGCTGCAGCTGGTTCGCGACAGCGACGGCAATGCGCTGGGCTTTCTCGGAGCGGACTTTGACCTGCGCAACCTGCCCGACTTTTCCGAGGACCTGTACGAAGAGCCGAACGAGTGGCGGCAGATCAAGGGCGATCCGTCCATCCGCGGCACGCTGTTCCTGCAGAGCCGTACCGAGAGCCTGATGGACCAGAACATGGATACGGCCCTGGCCATCATCGAGGAACTGTTCACCGAGCGCGGGGTGTTCCAGGGGGTATTCCACTTCTCCAGTTCACGCGCCACGCTGTGGACCACCGAGGACCCGTACCGCTACCGCATCCTGACCCACGAATCCCTCGGCGATCCCGACGTGTGCCTGGCGTTTCCGCACGAGCCGTACCCCGAGGAGGCACTCATCCCGAAGGACGAGGTCGGCCGGGTACTGGAGGGGCTGAAGGCCTTGCGCTACGCGGACGAGACCATCTACCTGCGCTCCGCCTCCATCAACCTGTTCAACGGCATGGTCAGCCTGACCTTCTCCTGTGACGGCTCGCACTACATGACCTGGGACGAGTTTCTCGGCCGCTCCATCGAGTTCTGGATCGGCGCCACCGGGTAAAGGGTCCCGGCCCGGGCTGTCGCGGGCCGCCCATCTCGGTCATCATGGGTACAGGATCACCGGGGCTACATGCCTATGGAAACCGGATACGCCAGGGAGACAGGTGGCCGCGCCGAGCAGCAGGATGCGGTGACCGTGCTGCACGGACCCGACGGGCAAACTGCGTTGCTGCTGGTGGCCGACGGCATGGGCGGCCACGAGGGCGGGGCGCAAGCGTCGCAGACGGCCGTGGCGACGGCCGAACGCCTGTGGAATCGCTGCGCGGGGCGGACCGCGGATGGCCCTGCCCTGCTGGAGAGCCTGTTCCACGAGACCCATGCGGCCCTGCTGGAACAAGGCGGCGCCGATCCAGCCCAGCGTCCCGGAACCACACTGGTGGCCCTGTACGTTACGCCGGACTCGGCCTGCTGGGCCCATTGCGGCGACAGCCGCCTGTATCACATCGAGGGCGACCGCCTGCAGGGCCGCACGCGCGACCACACACGGGTGCAGCAGCTGGTCGACCAGGGGGTGATCCGCGAGGCGGAGATGGCCACGCACCCGGAGCAGAATCGCTTGCTGCAGGGTCTGGGCGTGGTCGATCCCATACAGGTCGACCATGACGCGGCGCCCGTGACCGCCCAGACCCGCTTCCTGCTGTGTTCCGACGGCTTCTGGGAACAGTTCGCGCCGGACGCGATCGTCGAACTGCTGGACCATCCCGATCTGGGCACCGCGACCACCGAGGCGGCCCGCGAGGCGGCGCGGCGCGCCGGGCCCGGCGGCGACAACGTGGCGCTCGCCACCTGGCGGGCGGCGCGACCCCGTGGCCGATTCTGGCGCCGGCACCTGAAGGCCCGTATCCAGCCGACGCTGGCGCTGTTGCTGCTGCTCGCCGCGGCGCTGGCGATCCTGCTGTGGCCGCTGGACTGATGCCGATCGTATACTCCGGGCGCCGCACCGCGCCCGAACCGAAGATATTGCCATGACGCAGTTCCGCACCCTGCCTTTACGCCTCGTTCTGCTCGCCGCACTGGCCGGGCTGCTGCCCGGTTGCGCGCAGTTGCAGGGGGTATTCAACCCCGATGCGGAGGCCGAGGAGGAAACGGCGCCTGCGGAACCCCCCGCGCCCGAACCGGCAGCGGAAGAACCGGAGATCGAACGTCTCGAGATCGCCGAGATCGTGCAGCTCCTGCAGCGCGGCGAGATGGACCGGGCACAGGTCGCGCTCGACCGGGTCCTCGCGGACGAGCCGCGGAACCACGCCGCCCGTCATCTGCGCGAGCAGCTTTCCGGGGATCCGCGGGCCATACTCGGCGAGGCGCATTTCGAGCACACGGTGGAACCCGGTGAGACCCTGGCCCGACTGGCCCGCGAACACCTGGGGGATGCCAACCGCTTCGTGATCCTCGCTCGGTACAACGACCTCGAGCGCCCGGACCGATTGCTGGTCGGGCAGCGGCTGCGCATCCCCCGAGACGCATCGGATCTGCCACGCGGCACCAGCGACCTGGACGATCAGCTGACCGCGCTGGATCCGGATGCCGCCCCCGGGGTGGGCGAGGACGGCCTGCGCCGGGCCCTTGAGGCCGATCTGGCTGCGGAGCGTTACGGCGCGGCCCTGGAGGTCGTGGAGCGGGCCCGGCAGCGCCCCGAGGCGGAGACGCAGTGGGCCGACTGGCTGGAGCCCCTGGCGCGCGAGGCCGAAACGGGCTACTGGTACCAGCGCGGTCTGGAGGCCCGGTCAGCCGGGGACACCGCGGAGGCGCTCGAGGCCTTCGGCGAGGTGCTCGCGCGGGGCCCGCAGCATTCCGGCGCCCGCCAGCACCACGCCGAACTGGAGCAACAGCACAAGGAGGCCCTCCATGCAGAGGCCATCGTGCGCTACCGCAACCAGGACCTGGATACCGCGATCGCGCTGTGGGACGAGGCGCTGGCGATCGACCCCGAGTTCGAGGCGGCCCGCGGGTACCGGCTGCGCGCGCTGGAACTGCAGCGCCGGCTGGACGCCCTCGACGGTTAAGGAAACACTGATCCCTGTACACGCTCGCGCTCGAGTCGCTTTTGCGTGCGTTTAATGCGCGGTGACCGCCATGCAGTCATTCTGCACAAGGGAGCCGCAACGCCGTTCGCGCACCCGTTTTTGATAGCAACGGGGGGCCGAGCCCCTTCGGGGTTGGTACCCCAGGTTTTCCGATTCTGCGTTGCGCCCCAAATCCATCCGAAACGGGCCGGTAGAACCACTACCCGCTGCACGATGCGCCTGGTCTCGGAAAACCTGGGGTGCCAACGCGAGCGTGTACAGGGATCAGTGTTTCCTTAGTCGGTTCCGGTCCGTCTCGGGGCCGCCTCGGACGGCAGATCCTCGGGGGCCAGTTCCTGGGTCCGGTCCCCGGCAGATGCGGCGTGGCCGGTGCCGGGTTCGCTCACCCCGTCCGTGCGCCGCTTCATGCGCGCCTCCAGCGAATCCGCCATCGCGTTGTAGGCACTGAAGACACGTTCGAAGTCATCCCGACGCCGGGCCCGGATGCGCGTGTCCAGCCGTCCCTGACCGATCTGGTCCAGGGCCCCGCGCAGGCGGTCCAGGGGTTCCTGCAGGCGCCGGGCCAGGACGTAGGCCCCCAGCAGCACCGCGAGCAACGTGACCAGGGTGAGCATCAGCAGGGCCATGAACGTGGCCTCGTTGGCCGCACGCAGCGACCCGGTGGACAACCCGACCTGGAGCTGGCCGATGTGGTGATCCTGGTAGCGCACCGGGGCCTCGAACAGGAACAGCTCCCCGCCATCCGGCCCGGCCACGGACCACACGGCCTGGCCGTCGCGGCGCTGGAGGAGATGCTCCTCGGGCGGCGGCTGATACGGCTGGCCCATGGCCTCGGGATCGCTGCTGGCCACCACCCGTCCGCGATGGTCCGCCACGCTCAGCAGGGCGATCTCGCGGTTGGCCTGCATGTCGCGCAGGCGGCCCTGGACCGCGATGGTGTCCTCCAGCAGCAGGTCCTCGGCGCTCTCCACCGAGATGATCTGGGCGAGCGTGGAGCCATAGTCGAAGGCCAGGTCGGTCATCACCGCATTCTGCTTCTGGTGGACCAGGGCCCCGCCGACGACCAGCGTGACCGCGACCAGGACCCCCATCACCGCCGCCCAGCGCAGCCGCAACGGGACGATGCGGCGGCCCGCCCCGGCCCGCTCACGTTCGCTGCGTTGCTCTTCGATGCGTTCGAGGTCCACCAGCAGTTCGCCCGCCGACTGATAGCGCTGGTCCGGGTCTTTCGCCAGCAGGCGCACTACCAGCTCGACCAGTTCCTGCGGGCAGTCGCGCACGATGACTCGGGGTGACGGTACGGGGTCCCGGACCACCCGGGTCAGCAGCGTCTCGACATCGTGGCCACGAAACGGCGTGGCGCCGGTCAGGAGTTCGTACAGCACCACGCCGACCGAATACAGGTCGGCCCGCGCATCCGTGGGCTGGCCGCGCACCTGCTCCGGGGCCATGTAGTGTGGGGAACCGGCGACATAGCCATCATCGTCGGCCCGCCAGTCGGGATCGCTGAGGGTGCGGGCGATGCCGAAGTCCATCACCTTGATATTGGCCGTGGCGCTGGTGACGATGATGTTTTCCGGCTTGATATCCCGGTGCACCACACCATGCCGGTGCGCGTAATCGAGCGCTTCCACCAGCTGGATGGCGATCTTCAGGACATTGCGCAGCAGCAACGGACGGAACTGGTCGGCAAATTCCGCGAGCGTGATTCCGTCCAGCAGCTCCATCGCGATGAACGGCTGGTGATCCGACTCGCCGACATCAAAGATGGTAACGATACCCGGGTGGGTCAGCGTGCCGGCCGCGCGGGCCTCGGCCAGGAAGCGCCGGCGATACTCGGGGCGGCAGGCGTAGTCGGGCTGCAGGGATTTGATGGCCAGCGGCCGGCGGATGTCCGGGTCGTAACCACGATGGATCACGGCCATCGCACCGCGACCGATCTCCTCGCCGACCCCGTAGCGCCCGATCCGCTGCATGGGGGAGCCGGGCCCGGCCCTCAGGCTGTCTCGAGCAGGATGCGCGCGATCACCGCCAGCACCAGGACCACGACCGCGATACCGAGCCAGCGCCAGCGCGACCGGCGGCCACCACCGGGTCGGGCATCGGAGCCGTCATCGCGGCGGCGGAAGACGAACTCGGCACGCCCGAAGCGGACATGGTCGCCGTCCTTCAGCACGGCCTCGTGCACCTTTTCGTCGTTCACCCAGGTCCCGTTGGTGGAGAGCAGGTTGACCACCCGGCACTCGCCCCCGTCGTTGACCAGCCAGGCATGCTGCGAGGACACGCTGCCCTCCTGCAGGACGATGTCGTTGTCCGCCTGGCGACCGACCGAGCGCTTGCCCGGCTTGAGCGTCAGGCGCTGCTGGCCGAAGGGCTCGGAGAGCCCCACCAGCACCGGATGGCCACCGGGCGGGGTCTCCTCGCCGGCGGGATCGGCTACCGCCTCCGGCTCGGGCACGGCCTGCCCCTGAAACAGCATCGTGCCCTGCGGCCCGCTGCGGCCGGCATCCCTGCGTCGTCCCTGATCGCTCATACATCCCCCTGCTTCTCGAGCCGTGACCCGGCCCTGCTCTTCGGGCTTGCACCCGGTCGAGTATGCACGGGCTGCACGCGCCAAAACAACGAATGCGTCACAGCATGAGGCGGCCTGCTATGCTCCGGAGACCCACCCGTCACGACCAGCCAATACGACAAGGAGTCTGAACATGGAACAGGACGCAACCAGCGGGGCCGACCTCCGCGGACTGATCGAACCACTCGTTCGCGGGAAGTTCTGGATGCAACTGATCGGCATCATGCTGATCATCTCCGGCGTACTCACCGCCCTGTCGATCATCGGCATCATCATCGCGTGGATCCCGATCTGGGCCGGCGTGGTCCTGATGCAGGCCGCCGGTGCCTCCCAGCGCGCCTACGAAAGCGGCGACCCCGAGGCGATCAAGTACGCGCTCGGGCGCCTGCGGATCTACTTCACGATCTTCGGTGTGCTGCTGCTGATCTACCTGATCCTGATGGTGCTGGGCATGATCTTCGGGATCGGCGCCGGACTGATGGGTATGGGGGGCATGAGCGGCGCCATGTAGGTACCCTCGCCCGGGGCTCGGGCCAGAAAAGGAGTCATGGCTTGGATAACACCAGGCGCCCACGGCGCCCTCTGGGACCCGCTGCACCGGGAAGACACCGCGGTTCAACAGGCGTTCGACGCCTGGCACCGCCAGGCGCGTATCCCGCAGGTCCGCTATGTCGCGCTGCTGACGGCCCTGATGTACCTCCTGTTCAGCGCCGTCGAACAGTCTGTGGCGGCGGACCTGCACAGCGAACGGCTGGTCGCGCATGCGATGCTGGTGCCCGGCCTGCTGCTGGCGGTGGCCGCGATGAGCCTGCGGGCCCCGCTGCAACGGCCGATGTGGGCCCTGCTGATGGTAGCGCCGGTGATCGCGAATGGCGCCAATCTCTATCTGAACACCGGATCGCCGCAGTTCCTGGTGTTCGCCCCCGAGATCTACCTCAGCATCATGTGGACCTTCGCAATATCGGGCCTGCCGCTGCGCCCGGCCACGATGGCCGCCACCGCCATCGTGGCGCTGGTGATTGTCGCGGCCTTTCGCGATCCCATGCAGGGCGAGCTGATCCAGCTGCATCTCCTGTGGGTGCTGGCCGCCTTCAGCTTCGGCGCGCTGAGTGCCTTCATGCTGGAGCATGCGCGCAAGCACAGCTTCCTGCAGCAACGCCAGTTGGAACGCTCGGCGCAGGTCGACGAGCTGACCTCGCTATGGAACCGCGCCCATATCGAGCGCCTGTTCGAGGCGGAGCGGGCCCGCACCGAGCGCTACGGCGAACCGTTCTCGGTGATCCTGCTGGACATCGACCACTTCAAGGCGGTGAACGATACCTGGGGGCACAGTGCCGGTGACCGCGTGCTGCGACAGTTCGCGGACCTGCTGCGCCAGAACCTGCGCGAGGTGGATGCGATCGGCCGGATCGGGGGCGAGGAGTTCTTCGTGCTGCTACCGCAGACGCCCGTCACGCAGGCACAGGGGGTCGCCCGTGACCTGCAGGCCCGTATCAATGCCTTCGACTTCGAGACGGTCGGGCGGCGCACCGCGAGCTTCGGCGTGACCGAATACCGGCCGGGCGAGAGCCGGGTCGACACCTTTGATCGTGCCGACCAGGCCCTGTATGCGGCGAAGGAGAACGGCCGCGACCGCATCGAGGTGCGGTAGGGCGTCCTGACCCGGGCCAGCCCCGCTGGCCTACACCTCGCGGTAGATCTTCGCGCCCTTCTCGACGAACTCGACCGCCTTTTCCTGCAGGCCCTTCTTCAGGGCCTCGTCCTCGCTGATGCCCTGCGCCGCGGCGTAGTCGCGCACGTCCTGGGTGATCTTCATCGAGCAGAAGTTGGGGCCGCACATGGAGCAGAAGTGGGCGACCTTGTGCGCATCCTTGGGCAGGGTCTCGTCGTGGAATTCACGCGCGCGCTCCGGATCCAGCGCGAGGTTGAACTGGTCCTCCCAGCGGAATTCGAAGCGTGCCTTGCTGAGTGCGTTGTCCTGCAGCTGCGCGCCGGGGAAACCCTTGGCCAGGTCGGCGGCGTGGGCGGCGATCTTGTAGGTGATGATGCCGTCGCGTACGTCCTGCTTGTTGGGCAGGCCCAGGTGTTCCTTCGGTGTCACGTAGCAGAGCATCGCGGTGCCGTACCAGCCGATATTGGCCGCGCCGATGCCGGAGGTGATGTGGTCGTAGGCCGGGGCGATGTCGGTGACCAGCGGGCCGAGGGTATAGAACGGCGCCTCGAAGCAGTCTTCCAGCTCCTTGTCGACGTTCTCCTTCACCTTCTGCAGCGGCACGTGGCCGGGGCCCTCGATCATCACCTGCACGTCGTGCGCCCAGGCCTTCTGCGTCAGCTCGCCCAGGGTCTCCAGCTCGCCGAACTGCGCGGCGTCGTTGGCGTCCGCCAGGCAGCCGGGGCGCAGGCCGTCGCCCAGCGAGAAGGAGACGTCGAACGCCTTCATGATCTCGCAGATCTCGTCGAAGCGGGTGTAGAGGAAGTTCTCCTCGTGATGCGCCAGGCACCACTTGGCCATGATCGAGCCGCCGCGCGAGACGATGCCGGTCACGCGGTCGGCGGTCAGCGGCACGTACTGCAAGCGCACGCCGGCGTGGATGGTGAAGTAGTCCACGCCCTGTTCCGCCTGCTCGATCAGGGTGTCGCGGAACAGCTCCCAGGTCAGGTCCTCCGGCTTGCCGTCGACCTTCTCCAGCGCCTGGTAGATCGGCACGGTGCCGATCGGCACCGGCGAGTTGCGCAGGATCCACTCGCGGGTCTCGTGGATGTTCTTGCCGGTAGACAGGTCCATCAGGGTGTCGCCGCCCCAGCGCGCGGACCATACGAGCTTCTCGACCTCCTCCTCGATCGAAGAGGAGACCGCGGAGTTGCCGATGTTGGTGTTGACCTTCACGCGGAAGTTGCGGCCGATGATCATCGGCTCCAGCTCCGGGTGGTTGATGTTGGCCGGGATGATCGCGCGGCCACGGGCGATTTCGTCACGCACGAACTCGGGCGTGATCGCCTCGGGGATGGACGCCCCGAAGGACTCGCCGGCGTGCTGGCGCAGCAGCTTCTTGTAGCGCGGGTCGGCGCGCAGCGCCTCGAGGCGGTTGTTCTCGCGGATGGCGACGAACTCCATTTCCGGGGTAATGATGCCCTTCCGGGCGTAGTGCATCTGCGAGACGTTCGCCCCGGACTTCGCCCGGCGCGGCGGGCGGATGTGCTCGAAGCGCAGGCGGGCCAGCTCCGGGTCGGCGGCGCGGGCGCGGCCGTACTCCGAACTCGGGCCGTCCAGCCACTCGGTGTCCGCGCGCTCGTCGATCCACGGGCCGCGCAGGTCCGCCAGGCCCCGGTGCAGGTCGATGCTCGCCTCGGGGTCGGTGTAGGGGCCGGAGGTGTCGTACACCGGGATCGGCGGGTTCTCCTCGGGCGTGCCGGAGGTCATCGTCGGCGTCTGCGCGACCTCGCGATACGGCACGCGGATGTCCGCGCGCGACCCCTCGACGTAGCGCTTCTCGGAGTTCGGGAACGGGCGGGTGACCTCCGCGGAGACCTCGGCGGTCTTGCGGGCAAACGACTCGGGGATGGCGCTCATGATCGGACCTCTGCTGTCGCGTGAGGCGAAGGGAGCGCGGGCAGGGCGATCGCGGGGGCAGGGACCCCGGGTACAGCAGACCGTTGACCGAGCTTCCCTCCGCCGGTGTTAACCGGTTCAGGTTCAAGGGGACTCTCTCAGCCCGCATCCACGGCGGGCACCCCCAGCTCTGATCCAAGAGTCTAGCGCAGAACGGCGGCCTCGACACGAACAAGTCCGCGCGGGCCACGGTGTTTTGCGTTAGATTATGGCTTTGTGACAACCTTCGCGCCGCCATGTCCCCCAAGAACTTCGTCTTCGAGCTGTTTGGCCGTTCCCCGGTGCGCCCGCTGCAGGCGCACATGGAGAAGATCCGCGCCTGCATCGCCGAGCTCCCCCCGTTCATGGAGGCCATGGCGCGCGATGACTGGGAGACCGCGCGCGAGCAGCAGCGCAAGATCGCGAAGCTGGAGCGCGAGGCCGACCGCCTGAAGAAGGACCTGCGGCTGCACCTGCCCAAGGGCATGATGCTGGCGATGTCGCGCCGCGACGTGCTGGATACCCTGCTGATCCAGGATCGCATCGCCAACATGGCGAAGGACATCGCCGGGCTGATGCTGGGCCGCCAGATGCAGTTCCCCGACAACATGCGGGAACCGATCAAGCGCTTCCTCGACCGCAGTGTGGATGCGGTCGATCAGGCCGGTCGGGCAATCAACGAACTGGACGAGCTGGTGGAGGCGGGTTTCCGCGGCCACGAGGTCGAGGTCGTCAACGGCATCCTCACCGAGCTGGACCAGATCGAGCACGAATCCGACGAGGCCCAGCGCGAGGTGCGCGAGATCCTGTTCGCCCAGGAGGCGGAGCTGCCCCCGGTTAACGTGATCTTCATGTACCGCGTGATCGACTCGATCGGCGAGCTGGCCGACCTGGCCCAGCGTGTAGGCAGCCGCCTGCAACTGATGCTGGCGAAGTAACAGGCCATACCAAGTAAGGAACCGAGGACCGCATGGAATACAGCACCCTGTTGCTCGGCCTTGCAGTGATCTTCGGCCTGTTCATGGCCTGGGGCATCGGCGCCAATGACGTCGCCAATGCGATGGGTACCTCGGTCGGCTCGCGCGCGCTGACCATCCGCCAGGCGGTCTTTGTCGCCGCGATCTTCGTATTCTCCGGGGCCTGGCTCGCCGGCGGCGAGGTCACCCAGACCATCCGCAGCGGGAT
Organism: Thioalkalivibrio sp. ALE25; assembly: GCF_000377285.1. Taxonomy (NCBI): domain Bacteria; kingdom Pseudomonadati; phylum Pseudomonadota; class Gammaproteobacteria; order Chromatiales; family Ectothiorhodospiraceae; genus Thioalkalivibrio; species Thioalkalivibrio sp. ALE25. Next base: position 23,526 of record NZ_KB897936.1, read on the forward strand.
GGTCGACTCCAGCCTGATGGCGGACAACCCCGAACTGCTCGTGTACGGGATGCTGGCGGCCCTGGCGGCCGCCGGGAGCTGGCTCCTGGCCGCGTCCTATTTCGGCTGGCCAGTCTCCACGACCCACTCGATCATCGGGGCCATCATCGGTTTTGCCGTGGTCGGGCTGGGCTTCGAGGTCGTGCGCTGGGAGCGCGTCGGGACCATCGCGATGTCCTGGGTGGTGTCGCCCATGGTCGGCGGCATGATTGCGTTTGCCCTGTTCCGCAGTGTGCAGATCCTGATCCTGGACACCGTCGATCCGCTGAAGAACGCCAAGCGCTGGGCCCCGCTGTACATCTTCCTGACGGCCTTCGTCACCGCCCTGGTCACGATGTTCAAGGGACTGACCCATGTCGGGCTGGACCTGACGACGCTGCAGGCCTATGGCTTCGCCACCCTGGTAAGCGCGGTGGTGGTCGTGCTCGGGATGATGGCGATCCGCCGCCTGCGCTTCGACGACCCCACGGGCGTGGGCGAAGAGGGCTCCCATTTTGCCAATGTCGAGAAGGTGTTCGGCGTCCAGATGGTGGTGACCGGCTGCGCGATGGCCTTCGCCCTGGGCTCCAACGACGTCGCCAATGCGGTGGGGCCGCTAGCCGCGGTCGTGGACGTGATCCAGACCGGCGATGTGAGCACCGAGACGGTCGTGCCGATGTGGGTGCTGCTGCTGGGCGGGTTCGGGATCGTCTTCGGCCTGTTCACCTACGGCCACAAGGTCATCGCGACCGTCGGCACCGGCATCACCCAGCTCACGCCCAGTCGTGGCTATGCGGCCACGGCCGCGGCGGCGGCGACCGTGGTGCTGGCCTCGGGCACCGGCTTGCCGATCTCCACCACGCACACCCTGGTCGGCGCGATCCTCGGGGTGGGCCTGGCGCGCGGGATCGCCGCGATCAACCTGGGGCTGGTGCGGATGATCTTCCTGTCCTGGATCGTGACCCTGCCGGCCGGGGCCATCCTCGCGGTGGTCTACTTCTACATCCTGCGCGGCATCCTCGGGTAAGCTCGGGGCATTCATTCCACACCCCGCACGCATTCCGTCCGGTCAGGACGAACAACTCAGCTGGATGCCGCTGGCCCACGCCGGGGGCAGATCGGCATAGGCCTCGAACTCGGGCTGCTCGTCGAACGGCCGGGCGAGAATCCGCTGCAGGCGCTGCACCTCGGAGGGATCACCGGCCTCGGCCCGCTCGATCGCGGCCTGCGCCAGGTGGTTGCGCAGGATGTACTTCGGGTTGACCGCGTTCATCGCCGCCCGGCGCGCATCCGCCGCCCGGGCTTCCTGCGCCAGGCGTGCCTGGTAGCGCGACCACCATGCCTGCCAGGCGGCCCGATCCTCCAGTTCCGATTCCAGCTGCGCGCGCGTCTCCGCCTGCTCCAGATCCGGCAACTGGCGGAAAAATCGGGTGTAGTCCACGCCCTCGGCCGCCATGCGGGCCAGCAGGTCCTGGATCAGGGCCTCGTCGCCTTCCTGCGCCGCCTGCAGGCCGAGTTTCGCCCGCATGCGCGCGAGCCAGGCACGGCGGTACTGCGGCTGGAAATCCTCCAGCAAGGCCTTGGCGCGCTCGATCGCCGCCTCCCGGGTAGGGTCGGCGAAGTAAATCACCAGGGTCTCGGCCAGGCGGATCAGGTTCCACTGCGCGATCTGCGGCTGCTGATCGAAGGCGTAGCGCCCGCCCTGGTCGGTGTGGTTGCAGATGTAGCTGGGGTCGAAGGCATCCATGAAGGCGAACGGACCATAGTCGATGGTCAGCCCGGCCAGACTCATGTTGTCGGTGTTCATCACCCCGTGACAAAACCCGATGGCCTGCCAGTCCGCGATCATCTCCGCGGTGCGTCCAATCACCGCCTCCAGCATCGCAGCCACCGGATCTTCGGCATCCACCAGCTCCGGATAGTCGTGCGCCAGGGCATAGTCGATCAGCTCCTGCAGGCGCGCGCTGTAGCCGTTGTAGTGGAAGTACTCGAAATGGCCGAAGCGGAGGAAGGACGGCGCCGCCCGCAGCACGATGGCCCCCGGTTCGATGCGCTCGCGATAGACCCGCAGACTGGAACCAAACAGCGCCACGGCCCGCGTGGTAGGCACACCCAGCGCCGCCATCGCCTCGGAGACCAGGTACTCGCGCACCGAGGACCTGACAACCGCACGACCGTCCGCCCCTCGCGAGTACCGAGTTGGCCCAGCCCCCTTGACCTGCAGTTCCCAGGTCTCGCCCCGGGCGGTTCGGACCTCGCCGAGCAGCTTGGCGCGACCATCCCCCAACTGTGGCACGAATACTCCGAACTGATGACCGGCATAAACCGATGCCAGGGGTTCGGCGCCCGGCAGCTCGCTCCCCCGGGTACAGACCCCCAACCACGGATCGCGCTCCAACGCGGCCGGGTCCAGGTCCAGGCGATCGCACATGTCGGGGCTTGCGGCCAGGCAGTTGGCGCCGGGAAACGGGGCCGGGGCGGGCCGGTCATAAAAAGCCTCCGGCAACCGGGCGAAGCGGTTGATCCACTCCAGTTCCGTATCGGGGAGGTCAGATTGTGCAGGGTCGTGGACCGACATGGGGCAGCTCGGCAGGTTGCGGTGTCAGGGGTTATCATGCGCGTCGCAACGACCCCGGTTCAGGAACCCACGGCGGTCGCACGTTCATTCCCCGGCCGGGGCCCGTGGCCACCGGCCGTCCGCATGCATCCCGGAGGCAAGCCCCGTGTCCGAACAAGACAACCCCAAGCCGCAGAACCTGAAGACCAGCGAACGCCTGGTGTGGCTCGGCTTCATGCTGTTCTTCGTGGTCGTGCTGGCGATCTACATCGCCCGCGGCAACGGTCTGGAACAGGATCTGTCGGAGGCCAACCGCGACCTGCTGCAGGCGCAGATGCAACTGCAGCAGTACACCCGCCACGAAGTCCCGCGCCCGGTGGAACTGGGTCTGACCAACGCCCACATCCAGGACCTGCAACGCCGCGGCATGGTGCGCCCGAATGAGCGCCTGGCCGACGACCTGATGCCGCAGACCGACCTGATCCCCCACGAGGCCCCGGCGGGCGAGGAATACGCCTTCCGCCGCGACGGCATCCACGTACTCAACCACCAATGGGTGCTGGCGAACTTCGAGGGTGACTCCGCGCATGGCCAGTTGCTGCTGGCCTACGAGGTCGTCCACGGCAACGTGCACTGGGAAGTGCTGGAGTCCACGCTGGATCGCAGGTAAGGCTCGCGGCGAACGGGGTCGCGCTCTCCCCGTGTCCGTCCGGCAAGGCCCTCTGCGTCAGGTATCCGCGCGGGCCAGCGCGGCCAGGTGTTCGCGCGCCGCTGCGGCCTGGCGGCGGACCTGGTCCGGGGCGGTCCCCCCGGTGAGGTTGCGCGCCGCCGCCGAGCCCTCCGGCGTCAGCACCGCGAAGACATCCTCGCCCACCGCCGGGCTGATCGCCTGCAGCTCTGCCAGCGGCAGCTCCGCCAGATCCACCCCGCGTTCCTGGGCGATGCGCACCGCCCGGCCGACCACCTCGTGGGCGTCGCGGAAGGCCACGCCCCGTCCGACCAGGTAGTCCGCCAGGTCGGTCGCGGTGGCGAAGCCCTTGCGGGTCGCGGCCAGGGTATTCTCCCGCCGCACCTCGAGGTTCGGCACCATGTCGCCGAAGGCGCGCAGCGACCCGAGCAGGGTATCGACGGTGTCGAACAAAGGCTCCTTGTCCTCCTGGTTGTCCTTGTTGTAGGCCAGCGGCTGGCTCTTCATCAGGGTCAGCAGGGACATCAGGTGGCCATAGACGCGGCCGGTCTTTCCGCGCACCAGCTCGGGCACGTCCGGGTTCTTCTTCTGCGGCATGATCGAGGAACCGGTGCAGTAGCGGTCCGGTAGCTCGATGAAGGCGAACTGGGCGCTGGTCCACAGCACCAGCTCCTCGGCCTGGCGCGACAGGTGCATCATCAGGGTCGCCGCGGCCGCGGTGAATTCGATGGCGAAATCACGATCGGAGACGGCGTCCAGGGAGTTGCGGGTCACGCCATCAAAGCCCAGCAAGTCGGCCGTGTATTCGCGATCCAGCGGATACGGCGTACCGGCCAGCGCGGCCGCGCCCAGCGGCAGGATGTTCACCCGACGACGCGCGTCACGCAGGCGCTCGGCATCGCGCTCCAGCATCTCGTACCAGGCCAGCATGTGGTGGCCGAAGGTGACCGGCTGCGCGGTCTGCAGGTGGGTGAAGCCCGGCATCACCGTCTCCGCCTCGCGTTCGGCCAGGGCGACCAGACCGTCCTGGTAGCCGCGGATCAGGCGCAGGATGTCGTCGATGCTCGCACGCAGCCACAGCCGGATGTCGGTGGCGATCTGGTCATTGCGCGAGCGCCCGGTGTGCAGCTTCTTGCCGACGTCACCGATGCGCTCGATCAGCCGTGCCTCGATGTTCATGTGCACGTCCTCGCGCCCGACCTGCCAGTCGAACGCACCGGCGGCGATCTCGTCGCGGATCGCGTCCAGCCCCTCGAGGATCTGCGCGGCCTCGGCGTCGGTCAGCACCCCGACCTTCGCCAGCATGCGTGCATGGGCCTGGGAGCCCTGGATGTCCTCGCGATACAGACGGCGGTCGAACGCCACCGAGGCGGTAAAGCGCTCGACGAAGGCATCGGTCGGCTCGGAGAAGCGTCCGCCCCACAGCTTGGCCTCGCCGGAGGCGGCGGGTGTGGCGGCTGGCTTGTCGTGCGGGGAATCCTGCGTCATGGTGCTTCCTGAAGGGACTTGGAAAGACACGGAAGTATACGGGCACAAAGGGGGGGTGAACATGGCACGACCACGTCCCCGGAACGAGGCCCGGTACCAGGGGAGCAACTGACGCATGGCCCAGGGGGACTCCGCCAGGCAGACCAACGGGGAGCTGTCGCCGCTGCCGGACTTCTGCAGCGCGGAGACGCTGCTGCGGGTGCTGATGGTCGCCGTGCTGCTGGCGCTGGCGATCGCCCTGCTGCGCGGTGGCGGCCAGGACTGGCTGTCGGCCCTGGCGCTGCACGCCCTGTTCATCTTCTGGGTGGCGCTGACCAGCCTTCTGATCCTGTGCGCCCTGAAGCGCCCGCTGCACCGGCTCCCCCTGATCGCCCAGATCGTGCTGCCGCCGCTGGTGCCCATCGCCAACACGGCCATTGTCTATCGTCTGGCGGAGGAGCTGGTGCTGGCCGACCCGGCCCTGCGCTGGCCGGTAATCGGTGTGGCGACCATCCTCAGCCTGGTGGCGATGCACTACCTCTACCTGCAGGCGGCCTGGCAGCGCGAGACCCGGGCCGTAGCCGCGGCCCGCGAACAGGCGATGCGCGCCCGCCTGCGCCCGCACTTTCTCTACAACAGCATGAACACCATCGCCGGCCTGTGCCGCAGTGACCCGGAACGGGCGGAGCAGATCACCCTGGATCTGGCGGACCTGTTCCGCGCCACCTTCGCCACCGGGGACCGCCACTCGCTGCGCGAGGAGCTGGAGCTGGTCCGCGCCTTCCTCGGGATCGAGCAGACCCGCTTCGGCGAGCGCCTGGAACTGGACTGGGACTGTCCCGACCATGCCGGACTGGACGTGCCGGTGCCCACGCTGTTCCTGCAGCCGCTCGCGGAGAACGCCATCCAGCACGGGATCGCCCCGGCGCGCGGCGCGGGCCGCATCTGGGTACGCTGCCGCATGGACTCGGGCCGGGTGACGCTGATCCTCGGCAACAGCGTGGACGCGCAGGCCCGCGGCGAGGGTACCGGGACCGGCACCGAGGCCGTGCGGCTGCGACTGCAGCATGCCTTCGGTGAACGGGTACACTTCGAAACCGACGGGGGCGACGGGGCGTTCGAGGTCCGCATCCGGCTGCCCCTCGCGACCCGGGAGGGAACCCCATGAACGACCGCCCACTGGACTTGCTGGTCGCCGACGATGAACCCATCGCCCGCCAGCGCCTGAGCGCCCTGGCCCGGGAGCTGGGGCATCGGGTGGTGGCAGAGGCCGCGCACGCCGGTGAGGTCGAGACGCGCCTGCGAGAGCACACGCCGGATGCCCTGCTGCTCGATATCGATATGCCCGGCGAAACCGGGCTGGAGCTCGCGCGGCGCCTGCATGCCGCCGACCCGGGGCTGACCGTGATCCTTGTCACCGCCCATGATCGCTTCCCGCTGGAGGCCTTCGAGGCGGGGGTGCGCGACTATGTGCTGAAGCCGGTACGCCGCGAACGGCTGGAACAGGCGCTGCAGCGCGCGGTGCAACAGAAGCAGGGGCGGGTCGAAACCTTTCCCAACGAGGTGCATATCACGGTGGGTCGGCGCGAGGAGCGCGTCCCGCTGGAGCGGGTCGATATCTTCATCGCCGAGGGCGGCTACGTGATGGCGCGTTCCGCGCGCCTGGCGGGTTTTGTGGATGGCCGCCTGCGGGATCTGGAGAGTCTCTACGGCCCGGCGCTGTTGCGGGTGCACCGCGGCTGCCTGGCGGTGAAGGCGTCGATCAAGGGGATCGAAACCCTCGGACCTACCGACAACCGCCTGTTGTTCCACGACGACCTGGACCCGATGCCGATCAGCCGCCGCCAGCTCCCGCGGGTGCGCGAGTACCTGCGCAACGGCACCTGACTACCTGGCCCGCCCCGGACATCCGGCGGATCAAGGCCGGGGAAACGCGCGGGATTCGGGGCCGACCGCCATGATCGTTATACTAGTGCGTTTTGAACGCCCGGCCGCCCGCGCCGTGGCTCGCCCGGACAACCCATGAAGCCTGTACGCATCGCCACCCGAAAGAGCCCGCTTGCCATGTGGCAGGCGGAACATGTCGCCGCCCGCCTGCGCGCCCGCGAACCCGAGCGCCCGGTCGAACTGGTCGGCATGACCACCCAGGGCGACCGCGTGCTGGACTCGCCGTTGGCCCGGATCGGCGGCAAGGGGCTGTTCGTGAAGGAGCTGGAGATCGCGCTGCTGGAGGACCGCGCCGACATCGCGGTGCACTCGGTGAAGGACGTACCGATGGAGCTCCCGGAGCAGCTGGAACTCCCCGTGATCCTGGACCGCGAAGACCCGCATGATGCGTTCGTGTCCAACCGCTACGCCCATGTCGACGAGCTGCCGCAGGGCGCGCGGGTGGGCTCCTCCAGCCTGCGCCGCCAGTGCCAGCTGCGGGCCCGGCGGCCGGACCTGGAGGTGCGCGACCTGCGCGGCAACGTGAACACGCGCCTGGGCAAGCTGGATGCCGGCGAGTACGACGCGATCCTGCTGGCCGCGGCCGGGCTCAAGCGCCTCGGGTTCGACGAACGCATCCGCTCCTGCCTGGAGCCGGACGTCAGCCTCCCGGCGGTCGGCCAGGGGGCCATCGCCATCGAATGCCGCGCGGGCGACCGCGCGATCGGCGACCTGATTGCGCCTCTCAACGACCCCGACACCGCCGACCGCGTGCGTGCCGAACGCGCCTTCAACCGCCGTCTGGAGGGCGGCTGCCAGGTGCCGCTGGCGGCCCATGCCACGCTGGACGGTGACCAGCTGCACCTGGACGGACTGGTGGGCGCGGTGGATGGCAGCCGCCTGCTGCGCCGCCAGGTGGACGGGCCGCGCGGCGAGGCCGAGGCCCTGGGGATTCGCCTCGCGGACATGCTGCTGGAACTGGGGGCGGGTGAACTGCTCGCGGCCGCCCACCGCGAACACGGCCAGGACACGAAGGGGTAGACGCATGACCGCATCCGCAGACGAGAACGCCGTGGCCACCGAGGGTCAGGGTCCGCTGGCCGGCCTCGGCATCCTGGTGACCCGCCCGGCCGCCCAGGCCGAGCCCTTTTGCGAGGCGCTGGCGGCGGAGGCCGCAACGGTGATCCGTTTCCCCGTGCTGGAGATCCTGGCCCCCAGCGACCCCACCAACCTGCGCGAGATCCTGGAGCGGCTGGACCGCTTCGACATCGCGGTGTTTATCAGCCCGAACGCGGTGCAGCGCGTACTCAACCTGGCACTGGCGGAACGCGACTGGCCCGCGACCACGCAGATCGCCGCCATCGGCAACCGCACCGCGCAGGAGCTGAAGGGCTTCGGTCGCCCGGCGGATATCCTGCCCCCGCGGCGTTTCGACAGCGAGGCGCTGTTGGCGCAGGAGGCCATGCAGGACGTGGCCGGCAAGCGCGTGGTGATCTTCCGCGGGGACGGCGGGCGCGAGCTGCTGGGCGACACGCTGAAGGAACGCGGCGCCGAGGTGACCTTTGCCGAGGCCTACCGCCGCGGACGCCCCGAGGGGGATACCGGCGAACTGATGTATTCCTTCTCGCGCGGGCAGATCGACATCATCACCATCACCAGTGGCGAGGGCCTGCGCAACCTCTACGAGATGGTCGGCAAGCTGGGCCGCATGTGGCTGCGCAAGACCCCGCTGGTGGTCGGCAGCGAGCGCATCGCCGAGATCGCGCGGGAACTCGGCTTCAAGGCCGCGGTGGAAACCGCCGAGGACCCCACCGACACCGCCATGCTGGCCGCCGTCCACCGCCTGGCAGACCAACTACGCACGGACCGCACCTGATCATCCACCACGACAAGAGCCTTTCACAGGAAGACTGGAAGATCGGAAGGTTCTACAGCTTGGGCGTTGACCAAACGATCAACGCCTTGCAAGCACCAGCGTCAGGGAACTCTCTGATGCCGCCAAGAAATCTTCCTTCTTCGCGTCTTCCTGTTCAGGCTTTTCGCCCTTGAATTTCTTCGTGCCTTCGTGCGCTTCGTGGTGAACAAGCCCTGCGAACGCCGGCGGGTTTACTCGGCCGGGGTGGCCGGTTCGAAGCTGTCGTAGTAGAGCTGCTCCGGCGGCAGGCCTGCGGCGCGGAAGGCCTCGCGGGCGGCGTGGATCATGGCCGGAGGCCCGGCCATGTAGACGTCGAAGCCGGACAGGTCCGGATATTCGGCGAGCACCGCGTCGTGCGGCCAGCCGCTGACCGCGGCAAAACCGGCGGCCGTCTCGGCCGGGGTATCGGACAGGACCGGCGTGAAGCGGAAATGCTCGGCGTGTTCGTCCGTCATTCGGGTGAGCCAGTCCGGGGCATAGATGCCCTCCGCCCCGCGCGCGCCCCAGAACAGGTGGTGCGGCCGATCCAGCCCCTCCGCGGCCAGGTGATCGAGCATGCCCTTCAGAGGACCGAAACCGGTGCCCCCGCCGACGAACAGGCGCGGCCGCGGCGATTCCTCGTCGACGAAGAAACTGCCGAGCGGGCCCTCGATGCGCAGCAGGGCCTTGGGCTTGAGTTCCTCGAACACCATGGTGGAGAAACGCCCGCCCGGCATCTGCCGCACGTGTAGAACCAGCTGGGCATCGTCATGCGGGGCGTTGGCGAGCGAGTAGCTGCGGCGGTCGCCGCCCTTCAGCAGCACGTCCAGGTACTGCCCGGCCAGGAACTGCAGGCGTTCGGTGGCCGGTAGCTGCAGGCGCAGCTCCATCACATCGTCCGCGAGGCGGTTCAGCTCCGCCACACGGCACGGCAGGGTCTTGACGACGATATCCCGGGCGGCGCCGATCTCGCGCACCTCGATCTCCAGATCGTCCACCGGGACGGCCTGGCAGAACAGGGCCATGCCGTCGGCCAGTTCGGCGTCGGTGATGCCCTGCGGCCGGGTCGGTCCGTGATCGACTTCGCCCTGCAGGACCCGCCCCTTGCAGGAGCCGCAGGCGCCATTGCGGCAGCCGTAGGGAAACGCATAGCCCTGGCGCAGGGCGGCCTCGAGGACGGTCTCGTCGTCCTCGACCTCGAACACGTGGCCACTGGGCTGAATGGTGACATCGAACGCCATGGAAACCCCCGGTCGCGGAAAGCCGATCATTCTCGCCAGTAGCAAGCGGAACGCAAGCAACCGCAATCCCGCCGGGTGGCCCGGATGGAGATCTCGCGGGAACCAGCCCTGGGGGTTTCGCCCCGCGAGCGGGTTGGGCAGAATCAGGTGCGTTCCACAAAAACGACAAGGGAATGCCATGCGTCATTTGCTGATTGCGGCCGGGGCCGGCCTGCTGCTCGCGACAGGCTGTGCCTCCAACGAGACCCGTTCCACCGATTCCCGCGACCGCGCGGCGGAGGCCGAGGCCGACGCCCCGGCCGCGACCGCGGATGTCCCGGCGGACGCACCGGTGATCCGGGTTGCCCATTCCGTGCCCTACAGTGCCGATGCCACCATCGCCAGCAATATCCGTCAGGAGTGCAACCTGGAGGAACAGTTCTCCGAGTTCATCGCCCACTATGGCGCCGACCAGGGCCTGCGCTTCGAACGCGAGGCGAGCGTCGACCCCTCCGCCGGGGGTCAGGTACTGGTGGTGGAACTGACCGACGCGGTCAGTGGCGGCAATGCCTGGATCGGCCATCGCAAGGTCACCGAGGCCGCCGGCACGCTCTACAGCGATGGTGAGGAAGAGGCCAGCTTTACCTCGCGGCGCTTCTCCGGTGGCGGTGCGTTTGGAGGCTTCAAGGGGTCGTGCTCGGTGCTCGGCCGCACGGTACAGGCGATGGGCCGCGATATCGCGACCTGGTCGGCGGCGCCGGAGGATGGCGCCCACCTGGGCGACTAGTCGCAGGCGGCGGGAGCCCGCGCAACCCGCGGGCCCGGTGCGTCGTCCGTCACCCGCTGCATCCAGTCGACCAGACGGGTGGCGGTGGTCGGCCAGTCCGGGGCGTGCAGGAGCAGGTGCGGCCAGTGCGATTCGGTCCAGACCTCCGCCCGATGCCCGGGGTGCGCGCGGGCGGCGGCGCATACCGAGGGTTTCAGGATTGTCCCGTCGTGCTCGCCCCACAAATAGACCACCGGGACCGTAACGTGGTGGATGTAATCGGTGGCGTACTGCGCGAGCCAGACCACGCCGGCATAGGTATCCAACCGCACTCGGCGGATGACCTGCGGGTCGTTGGCGAATCGCTCCACCGCGGCGGGGTCCAGGCTGTCGGCGTAGTCGGGGTCGATGGTGAGCGTCAGGCCCCCGGCCAGGGTCTCGCCGGTGCGCACCGCGGCGTCCCAGAACCCGCGCGCGGGTATGCCGCCACGCAGGCCCGGGGCCACCGCGATCACGCCGGCGACATCGAGTTCCGGATACGTCGCGAGGCTCGCCAGTGCGGCCGAGCCCCCCATGCTCTCCCCCAGCAGGAAGACGGGCCGGTCCGGATCCTCCGCGCGGGCGGCATGGACCATCGCAACCACATCCTCGATCACGGGCTGCATCCCGGGCCAGCGCCCATGCGGCTCGCTGGCGCCATGCCCGCGCTGATCCAGGGCGTGAACGCTGTACCCGCGTTCGGCCAGCCACGGACCGAGGGAGGCATACGCCCCGGCATGGTCGCGGAAGCTGTGCAGGGCGATCACCACCGCGACCGGGGCATCGGCCGGCCAGTGGCGGATGCGGGCGGGCGCAATCGCGGTCGCGGTGGGGGTTTGCTCGACAGGGGTTGAGTCCGCGCGCATCGAGTCACGCTCCGGGACGGCGGCACAGCCGGCCAGGGCCAGCAGCACGCCCGGCAGGAGCCAGCCACCGGCCCGGACAGCGCGGCGGCTCACGCGTCATAACCCCAGGTCATCCCAGATCTCGTCAACCCGGCGTTTCACCGCCTCGTCCATGGCGATTGGTCGCCCCCATTCGCGATCCGTCTCGCCCGGCCACTTGGAGGTGGCGTCCATGCCCATCTTCGATCCGAGCCCGGACACCGGGGAGGCGAAGTCCAGGTAGTCGATCGGGGTGTTCTCCACCAGCGTGGTATCGCGCGCCGGGTCCATGCGCGTGGTGATGGCCCAGATCACGTCATTCCATTCGCGGGTGTTCACGTCGTCATCGACTACGATCACGAACTTGGTGTACATGAACTGACGCAGGAACGACCACACGCCCATCATCACGCGCTTGGCATGGCCCGGGTACTGCTTGCGCATGGAGACTACGGCAAGGCGGTAGGAGCAACCCTCGGGGGGCAGGTAGAAGTCCACGATCTCCGGGAACTGCTTCTGCAGGATCGGGATAAAGACCTCGTTCAGGGCCACGCCGAGGACGGCGGGTTCATCCGGGGGGCGGCCGGTGTAGGTGGAGTGATAGATCGGGTCGTCGCGGTGGGTAATCCGGTCAATGGTGAACACCGGGAACTCGTCGACCTCGTTGTAGTAGCCGGTATGGTCGCCGAACGGGCCTTCGGGCGCGGTGTCGCCCGGGTGGATATGGCCCTCCAGCACGAACTCGGCCGACGCCGGCACCTCGAGGTCCGAACCCATGCAACGGGTAACCTCCGTACGGCTGCCACGCAGCAGGCCGGCAAAGGCATATTCCGACAGGGTGTCGGGCACCGGGGTGACCGCGCCGAGGATGGTGGCGGGGTCGGCGCCCAGGGCTACGGCAATCGGGAACGGCTCGCCGGGATGGGCGCGGGTCCACTCCTGGAAATCCAGCGCGCCGCCACGATGCGACAGCCAGCGCATGATCACCCGGTTGCGACCGATCACCTGCTGGCGATAGATGCCCAGGTTCTGGCGTGACTTCTCGGGGCCGCGCGTAACCACCAGGCCCCAGGTGATCAGTGGCCCGGCGTCCCCGGGCCAGCAGGTCTGCACCGGGAGGGTCGACAGGTCGACCGCGTCGCCTTCGATCACATGGCGCTGGCAGGCGGCCCCGCGGGTCTTCTTCGGAGCCATGTCCAGGACCTTTCGGAAGACCGGCAACTGCTCCCAGGCGGCCTTCAACCCCTTGGGCGGATCCGGCTGTTTGAGGAAGGCGAGCAGACGTCCCACCTCACGCAGGGCCTCGACCGAGTCCTCGCCCATACCCATGGCCACCCGCTCGGGAGTACCGAAGAGATTGGCCAGTACCGGGATGTCGGATCCGGTGGGGTTCTCGAACAACAGCGCCGGGCCGCCAGCGCGCAAGACGCGGTCGGCGATCTCGGTCATCTCGAGGTTCGGGTCCACCTCGCGGGTGATGCGACGCAGCTCGCCGCGCTGTTCGAGGCCGTCGATAAAATCACGCAGGTCCTTGTACTTCACGGGTCGCTCCCAGTGGTCAGGCGGGCCGGTGAGGGGTCTCGGCTAGTCGGAGAATTCCGCCCAGACCGGGGCATGGTCGGAAGGTCGCTCCCAGGAGCGCGGTTCGCGATCGATGCCGGCGGCCTGCAGGCGCGCCTTCAGTGGCGCGCTGGCCAGGACCAGGTCGATGCGCAGACCGCGGTTGCGGCGGAACGACGCGGCGCGATAGTCGAACCAGGAGAACTCCGCCTCCGGCTGGTCGAAGGCGCGGAAGGTATCGACCAGGCCCAGACCGGTGAGGACCGCCAGGGCGTCGCGTTCGGGCGTTGAGCAGAGGATGCGTTCGTGCCAGGCCTCGGGGTCGTGGACATCGCGGTCGTCGGGGGCGATGTTGAAGTCGCCCAGAACCACCAGATTCGGATGCCGGGCAATCTCGTCGGCCAGCCAGTCGCGCATGCGTGCCAGCCAGTCGAGCTTGTAGGCGTATTTCTCGGTGCCGACGTTCTCGCCATTGACCACGTACAGGTTGACCACGCGGATGTCGCCGATGGTGGCGGCCAGGATACGGCGCTGGGCATCCTCGAGCCCGGGCGGATCGGTGACGACCTCGGTCGCCTCGGTGCGCGACAGGATCGCCACGCCGTTGTAGGTCTTCTGGCCCGAGTACACCACCTGGTAGCCGGCGTCCTGAATGGCGGCCACGGGGAAGTTCTCGTCGGTCAGCTTGGTTTCCTGCAGCGCCAGGATGTCGGTGCGCGAGCTCGAGAGCCACTCGAGAACCTGCGGCAGGCGCACCTTCAGCGAATTGACGTTCCAGCTGGCGATCTTCACGCGGCGTCCTCCAGGCCGCTGTGGCGCAACAGGGCATCGATCTGGGGATCACGACCCCGGAACGCCCGGAAGGAATCAGCGGCGGGCCGCGAGGCTCCCGCCTCGAGGATCTCGTGCAGGTAGGCGGCGCCGACTTCCGGGGAGAACAGGCCTTCTTCCTCGAAGCGGCCAAAGGCATCCGCGGACAGGACCTCGGCCCACTTGTAGCTGTAATAGCCAGCGGCATAGCCGCCGGCGAAGATGTGGCCAAAGCCGTGGGCGAAGCGGTTGAATTCTGGTGGATGCACCACCGCGATCTCTTCCCGAACCGCCTCCAGCAGGTGCTGGATGGCGGCCGCGTCGCCCGGGGGCGGACCGGCGTGCAGGCGCATATCGAACAGGGAAAACTCGACCTGGCGCAGCAGCTGCAGGGCGGCATGGAAGTGACGCGTGCCCAGGAGACGCTGGTAGAGGTCCTCGGGCATCGCCTCCCCGGTCTCGTGGTGACGGGCAAACAGGTCCAGGGCCTCGCGCTCCCAGCACCAGTTCTCCATGAACTGGCTGGGGAGTTCCACCGCATCCCACTCGACCCCGTTGATGCCGGCGATGTCCGGTTCGTCGACGCGGGTCAGCATGTGGTGGAGTCCATGCCCGAATTCGTGGAACAGGGTGATCACCTCGTCATGGGTGAACAGGGCGGCCTTGCCGTCCACCGGAGGGGTGGAGTTGCAGGTCATGTACGCGACCGGCAGTTGGGCGCGATCACCCGAGACAAAGCGGTTGCGGCAGACATCCATCCAGGCGCCCCCGCGCTTGTTCTTGCGGGCGTAGAGATCGAAGTAGAAGCCGGCGCGTTCCGCGCCTTTCGCGTCAAAAATACGGTAGAAGCGGACATCATCATGCCAGGTCTCGACGCTGTCGTCAGGCTCGAAGCGGACCTGGAACAGGCGCTGGACCAGGCCGAACAGGCCGTTCACGGCCTGGTCGGCGGGGAAATAGGGCTTCAGCATCTCCTGGCTCAGGCCCAGGCGCCGTTCGCGCATCTTCTCCGCGGCGAAGGCCATGTCCCAGGCCTCCAGCGTCTCCAGATGGAGCTCGTCCCGCGCAAAGCTCTGCAATTCAGCGAGGTCGCGTTCCGCCCGGGGGCGTGCGCGGTGGGCAAGATCCAGCAGGAACCCTTCGACCTGTTCGGCGCTGGTGGCCATCTTGGTCGCCAGCGAACGCTCGGCATAGTGGGCGAAGCCCGTCAGATCTGCCTTTTCCGCGCGCAGCTGCAGGATCTCGACCATGATCTCGGAGTTGTCATGGTTGCCGGCCCCCGGCCCGCGATCGGAGGCTCGCGTGGTGAAGGCCTCATAAACCCGGTAACGCAGCTCGCGATCCTCGGCATGGGTCATCACCGCGAGGTAACTCGGGATGTCGAGGGTGACGACGAAGCCCGACTGATCATGGTCGCGGGCGTTCTGGGCCAGCATGGCGCGATCCGACTCGGGGATGCCCGCCAGGGCCGCGGGATCATCGGTCTGCCAGGTCCACGCCTGGGTGGCATCGAGCACATTCTCCTCGAAACGAGCAGTGAGCTCGGACAACCGGGCGTTGATCGCGCGCAGCCGGTCGCGCTGGGGCTCGGGAAGGTCCACGCCGCTGAGATGAAAATCGCGCAGCATGTCGTCCAGGACCTTGCGCCGGGGGGCCGGGAGATCTCCATATTCGTCGCTGTCGGCCAGGGCACGGACGGCGCGGTACAGTCCCTGATGCTGCGAAACCCAGCTGCCATAGTCGGAAAGCAGGGGCAGGCTGGCGTTGTAGGCCTCGCGGATCGCGGGGCCGTTCATCACCGCGTTCAGGTGGCCGACCGGGGACCAGACGGCATCCAGACGGGCATCCAGTTCCTGCAGTGGTCGGATCAGCGAATCCCAGCTCGGCAGGTCCCCGGCCGCTTCCACGAGACGGTCGATCTCGGTTCGATTCTCGACCAGCACGGTTTCCACCGCCGGCAGCACGTGTTCGGGTTCAATGGAGCGGAAGGCGGGCAGCCGGTCGGTCTGCAGCAGGGGATTGGACACGGTCTCTCCAGGGGTCGGGTGAGCCAGGGTCGCGCGAACCGGTCAGAACATACGGGCGCGACTGCCTGCGGATTATGCCATTCGGACCGCATCCCCGGGAGGGTGTTCCCCCTGGCGATGCAAGCCGGTTCAGGCCGAGGTGTCCGGTGGGGGTCCGATGGGATCGAAGGTTTGATAGCCCGCGAGGCGCGCCAGCGGACCCAGGGCCCAGTGCCTGCGCAGGGCGGAAAAGTCGGCTACCGCGGCGTTGTATCGCGCGAGGGCGTCAGTGATGGCCTGATCCAGGGCCGCAACGCGTTCCGGTGTGCGCTCGGCAACCGCCGATGGAAACTCGTTTTCGTCTGATAATTTAGATAGATAGGTGTCCCACGTGGCGCGAATGCTGCGCTCGGTTCGGGCCAGCGCGGGGAGATCGCCGCGGCGTCGGGCAGCCTCCTGCGCACGCAGGGCGGTCTGGACGTCGACGAGCGGATCGGGGTCGGCCAATCCCATCATGTGCAGGAGGCCGTTGCGTTGCGTAAGCAGTGTGTCCAGGCGATTCCAGGCGGATACCACCCGGCGTTCGTGGATTGCCAGGTGGGTGTGCACCCGGAAGCCGACGAGGCTCAGGACCACCAGCGTGAGGATGACAGCCAGGACCTCCATGCGCAGGGGCTACATTCGGGGCGAGGCGGGGCCCGTCAGATATCGACGTTCTCCGCGCTCAGCGCCCGTGTCTCGATGAAGTCGCGTCGGGGTTCGACCTGGTCCCCCATCAGGGTGGTGAAGATCTCGTCGGCCCGGATCGCGTCCTCGACACGCACCTGCAAGAGGCGGCGGGATTCGGGATTCATGGTGGTTTCCCACAGCTGGTCCGGGTTCATTTCGCCCAGACCCTTGTAACGCTGGGTGGCCAGGCCGCGGCGGCCTTCGTGCAGGAGCCATTCCATGGCTTCCGAGAATCCCTCGATCAGGTGGACCCGCTCGCCGCGCTTCATGTAGGCGCCTTCGTCCAGCAACGCATTGAGTCGGGCGGAGAGGTCCAGCACAGCCTGGAAATCACGCGAGGCCAGCGTATCGTCGTTGATGTACTGGGACAGGGCCGCGCCGTGCTCGATCCGGTCCAGGCTCAGCTGGGCATGGCCGTCGCGGTCGGTCACGGCCCCCAGGCTGTAGCGCGTCGCGCCGGCCTTGTCGCTGGAGAGCCCCTCGAGGATGCGGCCGAACCAGGCCTGCACCTCCGGATTGGTGACGCTGCGCGGCTCCGGGATGGCGTCGGCCTCGAGCATCGCCCAGAGGATGCGCGGGTCGTACATGCGGCCCAAGCGCTCGACCGCGCGGGCGGCCTTCTGGTAGCCCTTCACCAGATCCTCGAAGGCCTCGCCGGTAATGGGCGGGGCATCCGGGCTGGGATAAAGCGCGGCACCATCCAGGGCCAGAGAGATCACGATCTCGCCCATCTCGGCCTCGTCGCGCACGTATTGTTCGCGCTTGCCCCGCTTGATCTTGTACAGCGGTGGCTGAGCGATATAGACATGGCCACGTTCGATCAGCTCCGGCATCTGGCGGAAGAAGAACGTGAGCAGAAGGGTTCGGATATGGGAGCCGTCCACGTCGGCATCCGTCATGATGATGATGCGGTGGTAGCGCAGCTTGTCCGGGTCGTACTCTTCCTTGCCGATACCGCAGCCCAGGGCGGTAATCAGGGTCCCGACCTCGGCCGAGCCGAGCATGCGGTCAAAGCGCGCCCGTTCGACATTCAGGATCTTGCCCTTCAGCGGCAGAATGGCCTGGAAATGACGGTCCCGCCCCTGCTTGGCCGATCCGCCCGCGGAGTCCCCCTCCACCAGGTAGAGCTCGGACTGGGCCGGATCCTTCTCCTGGCAGTCGGCCAGCTTGCCGGGGAGCCCGGCGATATCCAGGGCCCCCTTGCGGCGGGTCACCTCGCGGGCCTTGCGGGCGGCCTCGCGAGCACGCGCGGCGTCCAGGACCTTCTCCGTAATCGCCTTGGCCTCCTGCGGATTCTCCAGCAGGAAGTTGTTGAGGGCGTCCGACAGCACACTCTCCACAATCGGCTTGACCTCCGAGGAGACCAGCTTGTCCTTGGTCTGGGAGGAGAACTTCGGATCGGGCACCTTCACCGACAGTACGGCCGTCAGGCCCTCGCGCATGTCGTCGCCCGCCGTGGCCACCTTGGCCTTCTTGATGAGGCCTTCGGTCTCCAGGTACTGGTTGATGGTGCGCGTCAGCGCCGCGCGGAAGCCCGCCATGTGGGAGCCACCATCGCGCTGCGGGATGTTGTTGGTGTAGCAGAAGATATTCTCCTGGTAGGAGTCATTCCACTGCAGCGCCACCTCGACCGCATAGTCATCCCGCATCTGGTCGGCATAGACCACGGTGGGATGCAACGCGGTCTTCTTCTGGTTGAGATGCTCGACGAAGGCCCGAATCCCGCCCTCGAAGACGAACGTCTCCTCGCGGTTGTCGCGATGATCGCGCAAGGTGATGCGGACCCCCGAGTTCAGGAACGACAGTTCGCGCAGACGCTTGGCCAGCACCTCGTAGTGAAAGTTGATGTCGGTAAAGATCTCGGGGCTGGGCCGGAACCATACGCGGGTGCCGTGGCGGTCGGTCGTGCCGGCCTCGGCCAGCGGCGCCGCGGGGACCCCGAGGTGGTAGGTCTGTTCGTGGCGCTTGCCGTCGCGATGGATCTCGAGGCGCAGCTCTTCCGAAAGGGCGTTCACGACCGAGACACCCACACCGTGAAGCCCGCCGGAGACCTTGTACGAGTTGTTGTCGAACTTCCCGCCGGCGTGCAGGACAGTGAGGATAACCTCGGCCGCCGACTTGCCTTCTTCTTCGTGGATATCCACCGGGATACCGCGACCGTTGTCGCTGACGGAGACCGCGTTGTCCTCGTGGATCGTGACCTCGATGCTGTCGCAGTAACCGGCCAGGGCCTCGTCGATGGAGTTATCGACGACCTCGAAGACCATGTGGTGCAGGCCCGTCCCGTCATCGGTATCGCCGATGTACATCCCGGGTCGCTTGCGCACGGCGTCGAGACCCTTGAGGACACGGATCTGGGAAGAATCGTAGGCGGCGGGATCTTGGGATTCGATATCGGACATGCAGGTGGTCATCCGGCGAGTTGCAGACACGCCAGTATAGCGCAAAGACGGGGGCGACCGGTGGGGGGGGGGCGTCGAGAGGCCGCGGGAGCGTCGGGGCGTCCATGGGCCCGCGACAGCGAAGAGGATCAGGCGAGGGTGCTCGGTGTGACGCGGCCATGTTTCACGTGGAACAATTCGCCCGCGTCCGCTCCAACCAGCCCCGGCACCGCATCCTCCACGGCCGTCACCAGGATCTGCCAACCCGACACCCTCAGTCCGGCCATCAACCCCTCCACCGCCTCCCGGTCCAGTTCCGAGACGACATCGTCCAGCAGCACCACGGGTGCCCGACCGCACTCGCGTTCCAGCATTCGGGCCTGCCCCCCAACCAGCGCTGTCACAACCCGCTTTTGCTCCCCCCTGGAGGCCTCGGCTGCCGCCCGCCCCGCTAGCCGGAGGTCGATGTCCGCCCGTTGTGGCCCGACCTGCGCGAACCCGCGCTCCTCATCGCTGCCTCGGCTACGCTCCAGGGCCTCCCCAAGACTGCGGTCCCGATCCCACCCCATGCGAACCCGCAAGCCCAGGTCGCCCAGCCGGTCGCCAAATCCGAATCGTTCCGCTGCCTCTGCGGTGCCCCCTTCCCAAGCCTCGACGTATCGCGCCCGCGCCTCGCTGATGGCCACCCCGAATTCCACCCACGGGCGTTCAAACTCCCGGGCGGCGGCCCGGTCACCGGTGCGCAGGGCCGCATTGCGCTGATCGTGGGCGCGTTTCCAGCGTTGCCAGTTCTCACGGTATCCCGGGATTGAATGAAAACAGCCCCAGTCCAGCAGACGACGCCGCTCCTCCGGACCCCCGGTCAGCAATTCGAACGAACCGGCATGCAGGGTGCGCACCGGCAGCCATTCGGCCACCGTCGCATGGCCCTCCATCCAGCGACCATCCAGGCGGGATCGCCGCGTCCCATCCCAGACGACGCCCAGGCGATGCGCACCGCCACGCCCGTCCCGGACCTCTCCGCCAACCCAAAGCGACTCGCCGCCCGTACGCAATACCCGCCGTAATTGCTGCGTCCGGAACGAACGCCCCGCCGCGAGCATGTGGACGGCCTCAAGCACCGAAGTCTTTCCCGCGCCATTCGGGCCAATCAGGCGATTGATCCCCGGCCCCAGTGCCAGCGTCTGCTCCTCGAGATTCCGCACCCCCTGCCACCAGAGCGACTCCAGCACACAACCTCCAGCCTACGGAAACACAAATTCATCGACACGCTCGCGCTCGAGTCGCTTTTGCGTGCGTTTAATGCGCTGCGACGGCCGTGCAGTCATTCTGCTACAGGTGAGCCGCAACGCCGTGCGCGCGCCCGTTGTCATTAAAAACGAGCGGCCGAGCCCCTTCGTTGATTCGGTTGCGAGGTTGGCGCCCCCTGTTCCCCGATCCTGCGTTGCGCCCCGAATCCATCAGAAACGGGCGGGTAGAACTAGCCGATGCACGACGCGTCCGGTCTCGGAAAACCCGGGATACCAACGCGAGCGTATACATGGATCGGTGTTTCCCTAGAGCCGCATCGGCATGACGACGTAGCGTGCCCCGCCTGGCGGTTCCGCCTGGATCAGGATGGACGAGTTGCCGTCGCGCAGGCCGATCCGCACCTGGTCGGTCTCCAGCACATTCAGCACATCCGCGAGGTAGCCCAGGTTAAACCCAATCTCCATCGGGCCCCCGTCGTATTCCGCCTCCACCGACTCCTGGGCCTCTTCACGATCGGCGTTATGGGTCATGACCTGACACCCGCTCTCGCCCAGCACCATCCGCACACCCCGATACTTGTCGCTTGCCACAATCGCGACGCGCCCAAGTGCCTGCTTCAGGATCTCGCGGTCCACCCGCAGGGTCGCCGGCAGATCCGCCGGGATCACCCGTTCGTAGTCCGGGAACCGTCCTTCGATCACCTTGCTGCGCAACACCGCGCTGCCGAGCTCGAACACCACCTGGTCTTCCCCGAAGCCGATGCGCACCGACGCGTCGTCATCGGCCAGGTTGCGCCGCAGCTCGGCGACGGCCTTGCGCGGCACGATGCGTTCGATCCGCTCCTCGACCGGCTGTTCCAGCTCCACCTCGGCGAGCGCCAGGCGATGACCATCCGTGGCTACCGCCCGCAGACTGTTGCCACTGGCGACCAGGAGAAGCCCTTGCAGGTAGTACCGCACGTCCTGCTGAGCCATGGAGAACATCGTGGCCTCGAGCAATCGCCGTAGCCGATTCTGCGGCACATCCAGCACGACCTCGGACCCACGCGCCTCCCAGTCGGGAAAATCTGCCCCCGGGAGCGTGGCCAGACTGAAGCGCGAGCCCCCGAAACCGACCGTCATGCGTTCGCCCTCGACCTTCGCGCGAATCTCGCTGTCGGCCGGTGCGGCCTTGACCACGTCGAGCAGCTTGCGAACCGAGACCGTAACATCGCATTCCCCGGGAATTGAGCCCTCGGCGCCGGCCTGCCAAGCGAGTTCGAGATCGGTGGTGTCCATCCGGATCGCGCCATGGTCATCCGGGCGCAGGCGCACGTTCCCGAGAATGGGCATCGTCAATCGTTTCTCGGCCGCGCCCACAATCCGTTGCAGCGCTTCGGTCATCGTCTCGCGATTGAAAGACAGTTCCATGGCGATGTCCTGTATCTAGTCTGTTTAGATATTCATCTAGTGATAATAAGAGGCCGCCTTCCCTGTGAAGAAAACCCTATATCTTCTTTTTTATCAGAAACTTAATTCTGTCCCTTGGGGTTATGCTACCTCTGTGAAGCCTGTTGCCAACCTGTGGACAGTTTGCCCCCTCGATTTTTCCCCGCATCCATACCGGTGTTGCACCCAGCTTATCCACAGGTTTCGGCCCACCGGAATGCCCCGCGTTCAACTGCTCAATGTCCGCAACAGGTTGGAGTAGTCCTCGTCCAGGCTCGCATCCGCCTCGCGCAATTCCGCAACCTTCCGGCAGGCATGGATCACGGTGGTGTGGTCACGCCCGCCGAAGGCCTGGCCGATCTCCGGGAGGCTGTGCTGCGTCAGTTCCTTGGCCAGTGCCATCGCGATCTGACGCGGCCGGGCGATGGATCGGCTGCGTCGGGTGGAGAGCAGATCCGCGACCTTCACGCGATAGTAATCCGCCACGGTCTTCTGGATATTCTCCAGCGTAATCAACTTGTTCTGGACAGCCAGCAGATCGCGCAGCGCATCCTTCGCGAAATCCAGCGTGATCGGCTTGCCAGTGAAATGGGCGTTGGCGATCACCCGACGCAGGGAGCCTTCCAGTTCGCGGATGTTGGACCGGATGCGCTTGCCCATGAAGAAGGCCACCTCGGTGGGAAGCTCGATCCCGGCCTGTTCGGCCTTGCGCTGCAGGATCGCGACGCGCGTCTCCAGTTCGGGCGGTTCGATCGCAATCGTCAGGCCCCAGCCAAAGCGCGATTTCAGGCGCTCCTCGAGCCCCTCGACCTCCTTCGGATACCGATCCGACGTCAGGATGATCTGCTGCTGGCCTTCCAGAAGGGCGTTGAAGGTGTGGAAGAACTCTTCCTGCGAACGCTCCTTGCCGGCGAAGAACTGGATGTCATCGATCAGCAGTGCGTCCGCGGAGCGGTAGTGCTGCTTGAACTCGTCGATCGCGTTGTGCTGCAGCGCCTTGATCATGTCCGCCACAAAACGTTCGGAGTGCAGGTAGATGATCCGCCCCTCCGGATGCCGCGCCAGGATGCTGTGCCCGATCGCGTGCATCAGATGGGTCTTGCCGAGCCCCACCCCGCCATAGATGAACAGCGGGTTGTAGGCCACCCCGGGATTCTCTGCGACCTGCAGACTCGCGGCCCGCGCCAGTTGATTGGACTTCCCCTCGACAAAGGTGTCGAACGTGAACGCGGGGTTCAGGTTGCTGACCGGGCCCTGGGGACGGGGTGGCGGGCTCGCCTTTTCCGCCGCGGCGCGCTCGCGCTGGGACTCGTGGGGATCGGGGACCGGGGCCGTCGGCAGCTCCGCACCGCCGATGCCAAGCCGCACACGCCGACCCGAATGGTCGTTCGCGGGCTGCAGCTCGCCCACTGTTTCCTCGATCGACGCCAGGAGGTGGTCGCGCACGTGCTCGAATACGAACTGGTTCGGCGCCAGCAGGCGCAGCGAGCCCTCCGATTCTTCGGCATGCAGTGGCCTTAGCCAGGTGTTGAGTTGTTGCTCGCTGACCTTCCCCTGCAGGCGGTCCAGACAGGCTGTCCACAGGGCATTGGCTGACACGCGTTTGTCTCCGGGGCGGCGGGGAATGGAAGTCCCCGAGTCTACGCCGATGGGCCCCCGCGGTGCCAGCGGCTTGCCGACCCCGAGATTGACTTTGTCCCCGGATGGCGATAGTTTTCACCGCCCTTTAACCAAGCGTCACCGGGAACCGACATGAAGCGCACTTTCCAACCCAGCCGGCTCGTCCGCGCCCGCACGCACGGCTTCCGGGCCCGTATGGCCACCCGTGGTGGTCGCAAGGTCCTGAACGCCCGTCGCGCCAAGGGCCGCAAGCGCCTCTGCCCGTAAACCGGGCGGCGCGCCGGCTCCCGTGACCGCGGCGCCAGCCATCCAGACCTTTCCGCGCCGCGTCCGTTTGCTGACGGGCGCGGATTACCAGCGTGTATTCGAGGATGCCCGGCGTCAGCGCGGTCGCGACTTGACCTTGCTCTATCGCCGTTCGGAGACCGGCGAGGCGCGTCTGGGCCTGGCTATCGGCAAGCGGCATGTGCGCCATGCCACGGACCGCAACCGGATCAAGCGCATCGTGCGCGAGGCGTTCCGCGTGCGCCGCGCCCAGCTGCCGCCGCTCGACATGATCGTGCTGGCGCGGGGTGGCGCGGCGAGCGCCGAGCGACGCGCATTGCGCGCCGAAATCGACAGCCTGCTGGAACGTCTGCAATGAGCCTGCCCCGCAAGATTGCCCTGCTGCCCGTGCGGGCCTACCAGTACGGGATCTCGCCGTTCATGGCCCCGCATTGCCGTCACTATCCGACCTGCTCGGCGTATACCGTCGAGGCGGTCGAGACCCACGGGGTCCTGCGGGGCTTCTGGCTGGGTCTGCGGCGCATCCTGCGCTGCCACCCCTGGTCCCCGGGCGGTTATGATCCGGTTCCGGCACCGCGTTCCGATTCTCCCAGCACCCGACCCTCAAAGTAGTCGCGCTCATGGATAACCTTCGTCCCCTCCTGTGGCTAACCCTGGCCTTTGTCCTGTTCCTGATGTGGCAGGCCTGGAATCAGGATTACGGCACTCCCTCCCAGCCGGATCGTACCGCCGAGCAGGCCGAGGAGGATCCGGACGCGCGGCCGGAGGATGTGCCGGACGCGCCGCAGTTCGAGTCGGAGGACCAGCCGCGCGCGGACGATGCGCCGAAGGTCAGTACGCTGCAGGAGCCGGACCGCCGCCAGATCACGGTGCGCACCGACACCCACGAGATCCTGATCGATACCCGTGGCGGTACGCTCCTGCGGGCGGACCTGCTGCAGTATCCGCGGGACCTGCAGGACGATCCGCTGGTCCCTGTGCGCCTGTTCGACCATCGGGTCCGGGGCTATGTTGCCCAGAGCGGCCTGACCCATGATCGGGTCAACGACCGTTCCATGGAGGGTCGCGCCCCGTCGCATCACGCCAATTTCAAGGTCGACCAGGACCGCTTCGAACTGGCCGAGGGTCAGGACACCCTCGAGGTCCCGCTGCGCTGGACCTCCGAGGATGGCGAGATCGAGGTCATCAAGACCTATACCTTCACCCGCGGCTCGCATCTGATCGAGGTGGACTATGAGGTCCACAACCGCTCGGATTCCACCTGGAGCGGTCGCCAGTACCGTCAGCTGCGTCACGGCCCCACGCCCGACCGCGAGTCCTGGTGGCTTTACACCTTCACCGGTGCCGCCTATTTCGATGGGAGCTACGAGCGCGAACGCTTCGAGTCGCTGCGCGACGACCCCATCCAGGCGCGCATCCAGGGTGGCTGGGTCGCGATGATCCAGCACTACTTTGTGTCCGCCTGGGTCCCGGGCGAGGACGAGGTCAATGCGCTCTATGCCCGCGCGGTGCCGGGCGAGGTGGGTGACGAGTACCTGATCGGCCTCCACTCCGAATCGATCCAGATCCCGGCCGGCTCCAGCGGCGCGTTTTCCACCCGCCTGTGGGTGGGGCCGAAGCTGCAGGACGAGCTCTCCCAGATCGCACAGGGTCTGGAGCTGACCGTCGACTACGGCATCTTCACCTTCCTGTCCAAGCCCCTGTTCTGGCTGCTGGACAAGATCCATGCGGTGGTCGGCAACTGGGGCTGGGCGATCGTCATCCTGACGATCCTGATCAAGCTGGCGTTCTTCAAGCTCTCCGCGACCAGCTACCGCTCGATGGCGCGCATGCGCAAGGTCGCGCCCAAGCTGCAGGCCCTGAAGGAGCGCTACAAGGACGACAAGCAGCGCATGAACCAGGCGCTGATGGACCTGTACAAGAAGGAGAAGATCAACCCGCTGGGTGGCTGTCTCCCGATCCTGGTCCAGATCCCGGTATTCATCGCCCTGTACTGGGTGCTGCTTGAGAGTGTGGAACTGCGTCAGGCCCCGTGGTGGCTGTGGATCCAGGATCTGTCCTCGCGCGATCCGTACTTCATCCTGCCGATCCTGATGGGCGTGTCCATGTTCGTGCAGTACAAGCTGAACCCGCCGCCGATGGATCCGGTGCAGCAGAAGATCTTCATGGCGCTGCCGTTCGTGTTCACGATCTTCTTCGCCTTCTTCCCGGCGGGCCTGGTGCTGTACTGGTTCACCAACAACCTGTTCTCCATCGCCCAGCAGTGGTACATCACGCGCAAGATCGAGGCTGGACAGGACCCGGAAAAGAAGAAGGAGTAGGCGCCGCGTGACCGTGACGGACACTATCGTCGCGGTCGCCACCCCGCCGGGGGTCGGCGGAATAGGCGTCGTGCGCCTGTCGGGCGCCGAGGCGCTGGAGATCGCACGGCGCCTGACCGGGCGCGACAGCCTGCGACCGCGCCATGCCCACTACGGCCGCCTCATCAATCCGGCCAGTGGCGAGGCCATCGACGATGGCCTGATCCTCTATTTCCCCGCCCCCCATTCCTTCACCGGCGAGGACGTGGTCGAGCTGCAGGGGCACGGCAGCCCGGTGCTGCTGGAGGCGCTGGTCGCGGCGTCGGTCGATCTCGGGGCCCGCCGCGCGCGGCCGGGCGAATTCACCGAACAGGCCTTTCTGAACGGCCGCCTCGACCTCGCGCAGGCGGAGGCCGTCGCCGACCTGATTCATGCCCAGACGGCCGAGGCCGCGCGCCTGGCCCGCTCCAGCCTCGATGGTGCGCTGGCCGCGGAGCTGGAGCCGGTCTCCCGCGCGATCCGCGACATGCGCGTGGTCATCGAGGCCGAGATCGACTTCGGCGAGACCGATCTTGAATCCGAGGCGGCCCCGGACATCGCCCGGCGGGCGGAGGAACTGCACGCCACCATCGTCGCGTTGCTGGAGCGCCTGCGCCCGGCCCGGTACTTCGCCCAGGGCCTGCGTCTGGCCCTGGTGGGGGCCCCGAATGTCGGCAAGTCCAGCCTGATGAACCGCCTGGCCGAGAGTGAGGTGGCGATCGTCACCGATCGCCCCGGGACTACGCGCGATGTGCTGCGCTCGCCGATCGCCATCCACGGCATCCCGGTCGAGTTGATCGACACCGCCGGACTGCATGCCAGCGACGACCCGGTGGAGCGGATCGGCATGGAGCGCGCCCGCGAGGCCGCGACCGGGGCCGATCTGATCGTGGAGCTGCGGGACCTGACCCGGCCGGAGGCCGTCCCCGATCTGGAGGCCGCGCCCGAGATCCCGCGTCTTACGGTCTGGAACAAGCAGGACTGCGTTGCAAAGGATTCCCTTCCAGGCGAGGGGATCGCCATCTCCGCGCGCACGGGTGCGGGCATCGAAGCACTGAAGCAGGCGATCGTCGAGCGCCTGGGTGCCGGCGAGGGCGGGCAGCAGCGATTCAGCGTGCGCGCGCGCCATCTCGATGGTCTGCGTTCGGCCGCCCACCACCTGGCCGCGATCGACGCGCAGGCCCCGCCGGATGTGATTGCCGAAGAGCTGCGCCTGGCCGAGGCCGCGCTGGATGCCCTGCTGGGTCGCCAGGACCACGAGGCCCTGCTCGGCGAGATCTTCGCCGGGTTCTGCATCGGCAAGTGATGGCGCAGGGAAACATGGATCCCCATGCGGCCGCTTCGACGCCGCCGCCACTCCTGCTAAACTGCTGATTTTACGTTTTCGGGCCGACCACCGGCCGGGCTTGCAGAGGTCATGGCAGAAACATTCGATGTCATCGTGATTGGTGGCGGACACGCCGGCACCGAGGCCGCACTGGCCGCGGCGCGCGCGGGTGCGCGCACGCTGCTGCTGACCCACAACATCGAGACCATCGGCCAGATGAGCTGCAATCCGGCGATCGGCGGCATCGGCAAGGGCCACCTGGTGAAGGAGATCGATGCCCTGGGGGGCGTGATGGCACGTGCGGCGGATGCCGCCGGCATCCACTTCCGCATCCTCAACCGGCGCAAGGGCCCGGCGGTGCGCGCGACCCGCGCCCAGTCCGACCGGCAGCTCTACCGCCAGGCCATTCGCCAGTTCGTGGAGGCCGAGCCGAATCTGGAGATCTTCCAGCAGCCGGTGGCCGACATCACCATGGAGGGCGATCGTGCGACCGGCGTGGTCACCGAGGCGGGGACTGCGTTCCAGGCCCACGCCGTCGTGCTGACGGTGGGGACGTTCCTCAACGGCCAGATGCACACCGGGCTGACCCGGCAGCCGGGCGGTCGCGCGGGCGATCCGCCGAGCGTGCGCCTGGCCGCGCGCCTGCGCGAGATGGCCTTTGCGGTCGGGCGCCTGAAGACCGGCACCCCGCCGCGCATCGACGGGCGCAGCGTCGACTTCGCGCGCCTCGAGGTGCAGCCGGGCGATGACCCGCGCCCGGTGTTCTCGTTCACCGGCTCGGCCGACGACCACCCGGCCCAGCGCCCCTGTCATATCGCGCGCACCAGCGAGAAGACCCACGACCTGATCCGCGCCAACCTCGATCAGGCGCCGATGTATTCCGGCCAGATCGACAGCACCGGCCCGCGTTACTGCCCCTCGATCGAGGACAAGGTCGTGCGCTTTGCCGACAAGACCAGCCACCAGGTCTTCGTCGAGCCGGAAGGGCTGACCACCCACGAGCTCTACCCAAACGGGATCTCCACCTCCCTGCCCTATGCGATCCAGGTGCCGCTGGTGCAGAGCATCGAGGGATTCGAGCGCGCGCGTATTACCCGTCCGGGCTACGCGATTGAGTACGACTACTTCGACCCGCGCGGCCTGCGCCCGTCGCTGGCCACGCGCGAGGTGGCCAATCTGTTCTTTGCCGGGCAGATCAACGGCACCACAGGATACGAAGAGGCCGCGGCGCAAGGCCTGGTCGCCGGGCTCAATGCCGCCCGCCTGACCCGGGACGCCGAACCCTGGATCCCGCAGCGTTCCGAGGCCTACATCGGCGTGCTGATCGACGACCTGGTCACCCGCGGCACGCAGGAGCCCTACCGCATGTTCACCTCGCGCGCCGAGTACCGGCTGCTGCTGCGCGAGGACAACGCGGATCTGCGCCTGACGCCGATCGGACGCGAGTACGGTCTGGTCGACGATGCCCGCTGGGCACGGTTCGAGCGCCGCGCGGCGGCGATCGAGTCGGAGATGAGCCGGCTGGCCCAGACGCGACCGGACCGCGATCAGCGCAGCCGCCCGGCCCTGGTCGAGCTCCTCGGCAAGGCCCCGGACCCGGATGCCACGCTGCTCGACCTGCTGCGCCGGCCGGAGGCCGACTATGACGCCCTGATGCAGGCCCTCCCGGAACTGGATGCGGGTTGCGCCCCGGACGTGCGCGAGCAGGCCGAGATCCAGGCCAAATACGCCGGGTACATCGAGCGCCAGCAGGCCGAGATCGAGCGCCAGGCCAGCGCCGAGCAGACGGCCCTGCCGGACGGTCTCGACTACGACCGGGTCCACGGCCTGTCCAACGAGATCCGCCAGAAGCTGGCCGAATTCCGTCCGCATACCCTGGCCCAGGCCCAGCGCATTCCCGGCGTGACCCCGGCCGCGCTGTCGGCCCTGGCCGTACACCTAAGGACACACTGATCCATGTACACCCTCGCGTTGGTACCCCAGGTTTTCCGAGACCAGGCGCGGCGCGCAGCGGGTAGTGGTTCTACCCGCAAGCGGTGCAACGCAGGATCGGGGAACCTGGGGTGCCAACCCCGAAGGGGCTCGGCCGCCCGTTGGTATCAGAAACGGGCGCGCGCACGGCGTTGCGGCTCCCTTGTGCAGAATGACTGCACGGCGGTCACCGCGCCTTGTTGGCACGCAAAAGCGACTCGAGCGCGAGGGTGTACATGGATCAGTGTGTCCTTGGAGCAGCGCGCCAGTGGCGAGTGAGGACTGGGGGGCGCGGCTCGCGTCCTGTGCCGATGCCTGGGACCTGGATGCCCGCGCCCGCGAGGTGCTGGCGACGTACCTCGCCGAGCTCCAGCGCTGGAACCGGGTGCACAACCTCACCGCGGTACGCGATCCCGCCTTGCTGATTCCACGTCACGTACTCGACAGCCTGACCCTGCGCCCGTATCTTCAGGGCGAGCGCGTGCTCGACGTGGGCACCGGGGCCGGGCTCCCGGGGTTCATCCTGGCCGCGACCGAACGCGAGCGCGACTTCTGTCTGCTGGACAGCGCGGCCAAACGCATCCGTTTCCTGCGTAACGTGATCGGCCTGACCGGTCTGGCGAACGCCGAGGCGATCCACGCGCGCATCGAGGACTTCCACCCCGAGGCGCCGTATACCACCGTGCTGTCGCGGGCGTTCAAGGCCCCGGCCGAGATGCTCGCGCGGGTCGCGCACACCGTCGCGCCCGGGGGCCGGGTACTGGCCATGCTCGGACAGCGGCGGGTGGTCGATGACCCCCTGCCGGCGCCCTGGGCGTACCGCCGGGTGGATCCGGTTACCATTCCCGGCGAGGTGGCCGAGCGCCACGTTGCCATTATCGAGAGAGCCTGAGCCGTGACCGATACACTGGCGATCACCAATCAGAAGGGCGGGGTCGGCAAGACCACCACCTGCGTTAACCTGGCCGCATCGCTGGCGCGCCTGGGCAAGCGCGTACTCGTGGTGGACATGGATCCCCAGGGCAATGCCACCACCGGCTCCGGCGTGGACAAGCATGCCGACGACCCCACCTCCTGCGAGGTGCTGCTGGGCCAGGCCACGGTCGCCGAGGCTGCCCACCGGGTCGAGGCCGGCTACGACCTGGTCCCGTCGAACGGCGACCTGACCGTGGCCGAGGTCCGGCTGATGGAGGCCGATCGCCGCGAATACCGCCTGCAGGATGCGCTAGGCGCGGCCGCCGCGAACTACGATCACATCCTGGTCGACTGCCCGCCGTCGCTGAACCTGCTTACCGTCAATGGCCTGGTCGCCGCCGACGGCGTCGTGATCCCGATGCAGTGCGAGTATTACGCCCTCGAGGGCCTGACCGCCCTGATGCGCACCATCGAGAGCATCCAGCGCGGGCCCAACCCGAAGCTGCGCATCTCCGGGCTGCTGCGCACCATGTTCGACCCGCGAAACCGTCTGTCCGGGGACGTCTCCGAACAGCTGACCGGCCATTTCGGCGACCGCGTGTTCCGCACCGTGATCCCGCGCAACATCCGCCTGGCCGAGGCCCCCAGTTTTGGCCAGCCGGCCTTGTTGTATGATGCCTCCTCGCGTGGCGCGGTGGCCTACCTGGCCCTGGCCGGCGAGATGTTGCGGCGCTGACGCCGCCCGTCCCCCAACCGACTGTCTGCAGGAACGATCGACCATGGCGAAACGTGGACTGGGCCGCGGCCTCGATGCCCTCCTTTCCGGCGCCCAGGCCGGCGGCGACGAAGCCGACAGCCTGGATCAGCTCCCGATCGAGCAGATCCGGCGTGGCAAATACCAGCCGCGCGTGCATATGGCCGAGGCCGCCCTGGCGGAACTCGCGGACTCCATTCGTGCCCAGGGGATCGTGCAGCCAGTCGTCGTCCGGCGGCTGGAGGATGGCTACGAACTGATCGCCGGCGAACGCCGCTGGCGCGCGGCCCAGATCGCGGGGCTGGAGACCGTGCCGGCGGTGGTGCGCGACATCCCCGACCAGGCCGCCGCCGCGATGGCCCTGATCGAGAACATCCAGCGCGAGGACCTGAACCCGCTGGAGGAGGCCCAGGCGATCCGGCGCCTGATCGGGGAGTTCGAGATGACCCACCAGGCCGCGGCCGATGCCGTGGGCCGTTCGCGCACCTCGGTGACCAACCTGCTGCGCCTGCTGGAACTCCACGACAGCGTGAAGGAACACGTCAACGAGGGCCGCCTGGAAATGGGCCATGCGCGCTGCCTGCTCGCTGTTCCCCTCGACGATCAGCCGGGGGTTGCCGCCACCGTGGTCAAGCGCGGCCTCTCCGTACGCGCGACCGAACAACTGGTGAAGAAGGTCCTGGCCGCCACCCCGGAGCCGAAGAAGGACACCGGACCCTCGCCCGAAGTCCGGCAACTGGAAAGCCGCCTGTCCGACCAGCTCGGCGCTCCGGTGCAGGTGCGCTACAACCGCCAGGGCAAGGGTCGCCTGGTCATCGAGTACAACAGCCTCGACGAGCTCGACGGGATCCTCGAACACATCCAGTAGAGGCCGCGGACTCCCCGCGCCAATCCGCCCGGCAACGCCGTCCGCGCGCCCCGCCCGCACCGGGCCCAAACCCCTGCTTACAGCCCCATAACGGTTTGACCTAATAGAAGGGCGCTCTTATACTACGCGCACTTTTTGGGAGAGGGGTGGGTGTGCCCATCCGCTGAATGACACCGCGACGCTTCAGACACGCCTTACAATCGCTGGGTCTGCAGCTCGCCTTAACGCTGATTCTGTCGGGCCTGCTTCTGGCCCTGTTCCCCCCGATCGTGGCGATCTCGGCCGCGGTGGGCGGCATGACCGCGACCCTCGGCAACGCCGTGGCCGCGGTCGTCGTGTTTCGGCCCTATCGAGCCGATCAGGTGGGCTCGCTGACCGCCCGCATGATGGGCGCACAGCTGGGACGACTGGCAATCATCGCGGTGGCATTCGGGGTGGCGTTCGCTTACCTGGACGAGCCGGACCTACCGGCCCTGTTCGGCATCTTCCTCCTGGTGCACCTGGCCCCCCTGTGGTGGCTGCACCGGGTTTCTGATCAAGCAATGACGAGATAACTGCATGGCTTCAGAAAGCGAACTGCCCACGATGGAAGAGCACATTGCTCACCATCTCACGAACCTCACCTTCGGGCTCCACCCCGAGAACGGACTGAGCTTCGCCTCGACCAGCACCGAAGCCGCCGAGATGGGCTTCTGGGCGATCCATGTCGACTCCATGCTCTGGTCGATCGGTCTGGGTCTGCTGTTTATCCTGACGTTCCGCGCCGCGGCCAAGAAGGTCACCGCCGGCGTCCCGGGCGGCTGGCAGAACTTCGTCGAAATGACCATGGACTTCGTCAACGACAACGTCCGTGGTTCCTTCAAGCACAAGAACGACATGGTCGCGCCGCTCGCGCTGACCATCTTTGTCTGGATCTTCCTGCTCAACCTGATGGACCTGGTGCCGGTGGATCTGCTGCCGCACATCGCCTATCTGCTGGGCATCCCGTACTTCAAGATCGTGCCCACCACGGATATCAACGTGACCGCCGGCCTCGCGCTGGGCGTGTTTATCCTGATCATCTACTACTCGCTGAAGATCAAGGGCCCGGTCGGCTTCATCAAGGAACTCACGGGTATCCCGTTCCAGACCAACATCGTGTTCCTGAAGCCGATCTTCTGGACGATCAACTTCGTCCTGGAGTTCATCAACCTGCTGGCCAAGCCGGCCTCGCTCGCCCTGCGACTGTTCGGCAACCTCTACGCCGCGGAGATGATTTTCATCCTGATCGGCGTAATGTACTCCGCGGGCCTGATCCTGGGTCTGGCCGGCGGCGTGCTCCATGTCGGCTGGGCGATCTTCCACATCCTCGTGGTGCCGCTGCAGGCCTTCATCTTCATGGTGCTGACCGTCGTCTATCTGGACATGGCGTACAGCGAAGACCACTGATTCCGATCTTCCTACTCAACTGACTGTTTCAACACTCGACTGGAGATACAAAAATGGAAATGGCAAACGCTCTGATCGTTCTGGCTGGCTCTCTGCTCCTGGGTCTGGCCGCTGTCGGCGCCGCGATCGGCGTGGGCACCCTGGGTGGTCGCTTCCTGGAAGGCGCCGCGCGTCAGCCGGAACTGATCCCGATGCTGCGTACCCAGTTCTTCATCGTCATGGGTCTGACCGACGCCGTGCCGATGATCGGTGTGGGTATCGGCCTGTACGTTCTGTTCGCCCTGGGCTAAGAGGCTGACCGAGTCCCGAGGATCCCTCACACTCGTCAACCCGAGGTAGCAGGATGAATATCAATCTGACCATCATCGGCCAGCTGCTCGCGTTCAGCGTCTTCGTGTGGTTCACGATGCGCTACGTCTGGCCGCCCATGTCCAACGCCCTGGAAGAGCGTCGCAAGAAGATTGCCGACGGTCTCGCCGCAGCGGAGCGCGGCGAGAAAGAGCAGGAGCTCGCCCAGGAGCGTGCGACCGAGGTGATCAAGGAAGCCAAACAGCAGGCCAACGAGATCGTCGCCTCCGCCCAGAAGCGTGCCAACGATCTGGTCGAGGAGAGCAAGACCACGGCCCGCGAGGAAGGCGACCGCATCAAGGAAGCGGCGCAATCCGAAATCGAGCAGGAGCTCAACCGCGCGAAGGAAGAGCTGCGCAAGCAGGTCTCCGAACTGGCGGTTGCCGGCGCCGAGCAGATCCTGGCCAAGGAGATTGACGCCAAGGCCCACGGCGATCTGCTGAAGAAGCTCGCGGCCAAGCTCTAAGGAGACGTTATGTCAGACCTGATTTCGGTCGCCCGACCCTACGCCCGCGCGGCATTCGAGCGGGCCCGCGAGGCCAAGGATCTCGCCGGCTGGGCCGAGCAGCTCGAGTTGCTGGCGGCGATCGCCAGCGACTCGCAGATGCACAGTCTCCTCTCCAACCCGCGGCTCCCGCGTGCCGATCGCGCCCAGCTGGTGCTGGACGTGGCCGGTGACAAGGTCGGTGCCGAGGCCGGCAATCTGGTGCGCCTGCTGGCGGAGAACGGCCGCCTGCCGGCCCTGCCCGCCGTCCGTGACGCCTTTGAGGAACTCAAGGCCGCCGCGGAACAGCGCGTGCACGCCGATGTCACCGCCTTCCGCAAGCTCACGCAGGCGCAGGAGAAAGAGATCCACGACGCCCTGGTCAAGGGCCTGGGCTGCGAAGTCGATCTCGAATGCTCAGTCGACAGCTCCCTGCTGGGGGGCGCCATCATCCGCGCCGGCGACCTGGTAATCGACGGCTCCGTGCGAGGCCAGCTGAACCGCCTGGCTGCCAATTTGAGTCGCTAAGAGGATATTTAACATGCAACTGAATCCCTCCGAGATCAGTGATCTGATCAAACAGCGCATCGAGAAATTCGATGCCTCCTCCGAGGCCTCCAACGAGGGCACCGTGGTCAGCCTGACCGACGGTATCGCGCGTGTGCACGGCCTGGGTGACGTCATGCAGGGCGAGATGCTCGAGTTCCCCGAGGACACCTTCGGCATGGCGCTCAACCTCGAGCGCGACTCCGTCGGCGTCGTGATCCTGGGTGACTACAAGCACATCAAGGAAGGCGACACGGTCAAGTGCACCGGCCGCATCCTCGAGGTCCCGGTGGGCGAGGCCCTGCTCGGTCGCGTGGTGGACTCCCTGGGTCGCCCGATCGACGGCAAGGGCCCGGTGAACACCGACGTGACCAGCCCGATCGAAAAGATCGCCCCGGGCGTTATCGAACGCCAGTCCGTCGACCAGCCGCTGCAGTCCGGCATCAAGGCGATCGACGCCATGGTTCCGGTCGGCCGCGGCCAGCGCGAGCTGATCATCGGCGACCGTCAGACCGGCAAGACCGCCGTGGCGATCGACGCGATCATCAACCAGAAGGACTCCGGCGTTAAGTGTATCTACGTCGCCGTGGGCCAGAAGGCCTCGTCGGTTGCGTCCGTGGTGGCCAAGCTGGAAGAGGCCGGCGCGATGGAGAACACCATCATCGTCGCCGCCAACGCCTCCGAGTCGGCCGCGATGCAGTTCATCGCCCCGTATGCCGGCTGCGCGATGGGCGAGTACTTCCGCGACCGTGGCGAAGACGCCCTGATCGTCTACGACGACCTGACCAAGCAGGCCTGGGCCTACCGTCAGGTCTCCCTGCTGCTGCGCCGCCCGCCGGGCCGCGAAGCCTATCCGGGCGACGTCTTCTACCTGCATTCGCGTCTGCTGGAGCGGGCCTCCCGCGTGAACGCCGAGTACGTGGAAGAAAAGACCAACGGCGAGGTGAAGGGCCAGACCGGTTCGCTGACCGCGCTACCGATCATCGAGACCCAGGCCGGCGACGTGTCCGCGTTCGTGCCGACCAACGTGATCTCGATCACCGACGGCCAGATCTTCCTCGAGACCGACCTGTTCAACTCGGGCATCCGTCCGGCGATCAACGCCGGTCTGTCGGTCTCCCGCGTGGGTGGTTCGGCGCAGACCAAGATCATCAAGAAGCTCGGTGGTGGCGTGCGTCTGGCGCTGGCCCAGTATCGCGAGCTGGCGGCATTCTCGCAGTTTGCCTCCGATCTGGACGAACTGACCCGCAAGCAGCTGGATCGCGGCAAGCGCGTGACCGAGCTGATGAAGCAGGGTCAGTACCAGCCGATGTCCATTGGCGAGATGGCCTTCTCCCTGTATGCCGCGAACGAGGGCTACCTCGACGACGTCGAGGCGGAAAAGGTCGTGAGCTTCGAAAAGGAACTGATCGCCTATGCGCGTTCCTCGCAGAAGGAGCTCCTGGACGAAATCAACAGCACTGGCGACTACAACGACTCCATCCAGGAAAAGCTGAAGAAGGCCCTGGAAGAGTTCAAGGCCAAGCACAGCTGGTAACGGGAGCACGCAATGGCGGGCACTAAGGAGATTCGGACGCAGATCAAGAGTATCCAGAATACTCAGAAGATCACCAAGGCGATGGAGATGGTCGCCGCGTCCAAGATGCGCAAGGCCCAGGACCGTATGGAAGAGTCCCGGCCCTACGCGCAGAAGATCCACGACGTGATCGGTCACGTCGCCATGGCGAATGCCGAGTACAAGCATCCGTTCATGGTTGAGCGCGAAGTGAAGCGCGTGGCGCTGATCATCGTGTCGACCGATCGCGGCCTCTGCGGCGGGTTGAATACCAACCTGTTCAAGAAGGCTGTCGGCGAGATGCGCCGGTACCGCGACGAGGGTGTCGAGGTCGATCTCTGCGTGGTGGGCAACAAGGCGCTGCAGTTCTTCAAGCGCCTTGGCGGCAACATCGTGGCCGAAGCCAAAGATCTCGGTGACCGTCCGCACATCAACGACCTGATCGGGTCGATCAAGGTGGTGCTGGACAACTTCCGCGACGGCAAGGTGGACCGCGTCGTGCTGCTGGAGAACAAGTTCGTCAACACGATGACGCAGCAGCCCGAGGTGACCCAGCTGCTGCCGACGGCGCCGAGCCGGGACGAATCGCTCAAGCACCACTGGGATTACATCTACGAGCCCGACACGCATCCGGTGATGGATACGCTGCTCGAGCGCTATGTCGAGTCCCTGATCTACCAGGCGGTGGTCGAGAACGTGGCCTGCGAAATGGCCGCGCGCATGGTGGCGATGAAGTCCGCCTCCGACAACGCCGGCACGATGATCAAGGACCTGCAGCTCGTCTACAACAAGGCGCGCCAGGCCGCGATCACCCAGGAGATCTCCGAGATCGTCAGCGGCGCGGCCGCGGTCTAGCGCCCGCCGTCACGTATCGGTCGACTCGGCACGAATTACGACTTACGAGGATGAACAAATGAGTTCTGGAAAGATTGTCGAAATCATCGGCGCCGTCGTGGATGTGGAGTTCCCCCACGGCGAAGTGCCCAAGGTCTACGACGCCCTGACCCTGGAAAACGGCCTGACCCTGGAAGTCCAGCAGCAGCTGGGTGACGGCGTCGTGCGCACGATCGCCATGGGTACCACCGAGGGTGTGAAGCGTCAGACCCCGGTTACCGCGACCGGCAAGCCGATCTCCGTGCCGGTCGGCAAGGGGACCCTGGGCCGCGTGATGGACGTCCTCGGTCGTCCGGTGGACAACGCCGGCGACGTGGAGGCCCAGGAGACCTGGTCGATCCACCGCGCCGCCCCGACCTTCGACGAGCAGGCGGGCTCCACCGAGCTGCTGGAAACCGGCATCAAGGTCATCGATCTACTGTGCCCCTTCGCGAAGGGCGGCAAGGTCGGCCTGTTCGGCGGCGCCGGCGTGGGCAAGACCGTCAACATGATGGAGCTGATCCGCAACATCGCGATCGAGCACTCCGGTTATTCCGTGTTTGCCGGCGTGGGCGAGCGTACTCGTGAAGGGAACGA
Source organism: Thioalkalivibrio sp. ALE25 (assembly GCF_000377285.1). Lineage (NCBI taxonomy): Bacteria > Pseudomonadati > Pseudomonadota > Gammaproteobacteria > Chromatiales > Ectothiorhodospiraceae > Thioalkalivibrio > Thioalkalivibrio sp. ALE25. The sequence continues at coordinate 61,059 of NZ_KB897936.1, forward strand.
CTTCTATCACGAGATGAAGGACTCCAACGTCCTCGACAAGGTGGCCCTGGTCTACGGCCAGATGAACGAGCCGCCGGGCAACCGTCTGCGCGTCGCGCTGACCGGTCTGACCATGGCCGAGTTCTTCCGTGACGAAGGCCGCGACGTGCTGATGTTCATCGACAACATCTACCGCTACACCCTGGCCGGGACCGAGGTCTCCGCGCTGCTGGGTCGTATGCCGTCCGCGGTGGGTTACCAGCCGACCCTGGCGGAAGAGATGGGTGTGCTGCAGGAGCGCATCACCTCGACCAAGAAGGGTTCGATCACTTCCATCCAGGCCGTCTACGTGCCGGCGGATGACTTGACCGACCCGTCCCCGGCCACGACCTTTGCGCACCTGGATGCGACCGTCGTGCTGTCGCGCCAGATCGCCGAGCTGGGGATCTACCCGGCGGTGGATCCGCTGGATTCCACCTCGCGCCAGCTGGACCCGCAGATCATTGGCCAGGAGCACTACGACACCGCCCGTGCGGTGCAGGGTACCCTGCAGCGCTACAAGGAGCTGAAGGACATCATCGCGATCCTCGGGATGGACGAGCTGTCGGAAGACGACAAGCTGGTCGTGGCCCGCGCGCGTAAGATCCAGCGCTACCTGTCGCAGCCGTTCTTCGTGGCCGAGGTCTTCACCGGGGCGCCCGGCAAGTACGTGTCCCTGAAGGACACCATCCGTGCGTTCAAGGCGATCGTCGACGGTGAATACGACCACCTGCCGGAGCAGGCCTTCTACATGGTCGGCACCATCGAGGAAGCCGTCGAGAAGGCCGAGAAGCTCGGCTAAGGAGCAAGGCGTTATGCCCATGAATATGCATGTGGATGTGGTCAGTGCGGAGGAGTCCATCTACTCCGGTACGGCCCTGATGATCGCCGCGCCCGCCGAAGGTGGCGAGGTCGGCGTATATGCCGGGCATACCCAGATGCTCGCCCGGCTCAATCCGGGCGAACTGCGCATCCAGGAAAAGGAAGGCGCCGAGCCGCAGCCGGTGTTCGTCTCCGGCGGCATCCTCGAGGTCCAGCCCTACCACGTAACCGTCCTCGCGGACACCGCAGTGCGGGCCAAGGACCTCGACGAGGCCGAGGCCCTGGAGGCCAAGAAGCGCGCGGAGGAGGCCCTGGAGAATTCCAAGGCCGACTTCGACTACGCCAAGGCTCAGGCGGAACTGGTCGAGGCGGCCGCGCGCCTGCAGATGATCCAGAAGCTGCGCCGGAAATAATCCGGCGAATTGCGACGGATGACCTACCCCAAGGGCCAACCATCTCGGTTGGCCCTTTATCATTGCAGCCATGCCTGAAATGACACCCCTCCATCTCGTGGTACTGGCCGCCGGCAAGGGCACGCGCATGCGTTCGCGCAAGCCGAAGGTCCTGCAGCCCCTCGCCGGCCGGCCCCTCCTTGCACATGTCCTCGACCGCGCGGCCGCGCTGGACGCCGCCGCCTGCCACCTCGTGGTGAGCCACCAGCAGGAACGCGTGCGCGCCGCGTTCGCGGAATCGACGCTGCCCCTCGACTGGATCGATCAGGGTGAGCCCCGCGGCACGGGACACGCGGTGTTTCGCGCGCTGGAACATGTCCCCGAGGCAGCGCGCGTGCTGGTGACCTACGGCGATGTGCCGCGGATCCCGGTCGCCGACCTCGAGGCCTGCGCGGCGGGCGATGGGGTGACCGTGCTCGCCGCGCGTGTTGCCGATCCCGGGGGCTACGGGCGCCTGATCCTGGCCCCGGACGGCGCCCTCGAGCGAATCGTCGAGGACAAGGAGGCGTCGATCGACGAACGGGCCGTGGATCTGATCAATACCGGGGTCCTGGCCGCGCCGGCGGGCGATCTGCGCCGTTGGCTGGCTGCCTGCGAGCCGGCACCGGGTGGCGCGCGCGAGTGGTACCTGACCGACGTGGTCGCCGCGGCCCGCGCCGACGGATCCGCGGTCACGGTTGCCGAGAGTCGGGATCCGGCCGCGGTGCTCGGCGTGAACGATCGCGCCCAGCTGGCCGTCCAGGAACGGCTCTACCAGCAGGCGCAGGCCGCCGACATGATGCGCGACGGCCTGGCACTGGCCGATCCCGACCGTGTCGATGTCCGAGGCGTTCTCACCTTCGGGCAGGACTGCACCCTGGACGTGAACGTCGTGATCGAGGGCACGGTCACGCTGGCGGATGATGTCTACATTGGCCCCGGCTGCGTGCTGCGCGACTCCCAGATCGGGTCGGGCACGCAGATCGCGGCGCACAGCATCCTCGAGGGGGTGCGGGTGGACGCGGATGCTCGGATCGGGCCGTTTGCGCGCCTCCGGCCGGGCACGGTTCTCGGCACGGGCGCGCGGGTCGGCAACTTTGTGGAGATGAAGAACGCCACCCTCGGTCCGGGAGCGAAGGCGAATCACCTGACGTATGTCGGTGATGCCCGGGTAGGGGCGGGCGCGAACCTGGGCGCCGGCACCATCACATGCAATTATGACGGGGCCAACAAGCACCACACCGAGATCGGCGAACGGGCCTTTATCGGCTCGAACACCGCGCTCGTGGCGCCCATCCGCATCGGCGACGATGCCACTGTGGGTGCCGGGTCCACCCTGTCCGACGACGTCGAGCCGGGTGCCCTGGCGCTCACGCGCGCCCGGCCCCGCACCATCCGCGACTGGCCGCGTCCGAAGAAGACCAGCAAGAACAAGGAGAGCTAACCCATGTGCGGTCTGGTGGCAGGCATCGGCGAGCGCAACCTGGTCCCCGTCTTGGTGGAAGGGCTTCACCGCCTGGAGTACCGGGGCTATGACTCCGCCGGCGTGGCGGTGGTGAACGACGGGGCGGTTGCGGACATCCGCGCCATCGGCAAGGTGGCGGCGCTGGAGCAGCGCATCGTCGCCGCCGGCCTGCAGGGGCGCGTGGGCATCGCCCACACCCGCTGGGCCACACACGGTGCCCCGAGCGAGGAGAATGCCCACCCCCATCGTTCGCGGGATGGTCGCGTGGCGATCGTGCACAACGGCATCATCGAGAACCATGCGGACCTGCGCTCGCGACTGGACGCAGCGGGCTGGCCCTGCGTGTCGGCGACCGACAGCGAGGTCATCGCCCACCGGCTGGAACAGGCGCTGGAGGCCGGTGCCACCCCGCGAGAGGCGATGCGCAGCACCTGCGCCGAGCTCCAGGGGGCCTACGCCATCGCCGCGGTGTTCGCGGACTTCCCCGACGAGCTGATCGTCGCCCGCTCCGGGAGTCCGGTGCTGCTCGGCCTGGGGATTGGCGAGACCTTTGCCGCCTCCGACGTGCAGGCCCTGCTCCCGGTGACCCAACGCTTTGTCGACCTCGAGGACGGCGACATCGCCCGTCTGACGCGCGCCGGCGTCGAGGTCGAGGATGCGCGCGGGGCCCCGGTCGAGCGCGGCATCCGCGAGAGTCGTTGCCAGGTGAACGTCGCGGATCGTGGCGAATACCGGCATTTCATGCTCAAGGAGATCTACGAGCAGCCCCACGCCCTCGAGGAGACGTTGTCCGGTCGCCTCGGCGAAGCGGCCATCCTCGAAAACATCCTCGGCCCGGGCAGTGACGAACGGCTCGCCGACGTCGCCGCCGTCCAGATCGTGGCCTGCGGCACCAGCTATCACGCCGGCATGGTCGCGGCCCACTGGATCGAGGAGCACCTGGGCCTGCCGGCGCGGGTGGAGGTCGCCAGCGAGTACCGCTACCGCCGCCATGTCCTCGCTCCCGGCACGCTGCTTGTGGTGATCTCCCAGTCCGGTGAGACGGCCGACACCCTCGCGGTGCTGCGCCAGTCCCAGGAGGAGCCGTTCCTCGCCCGCCTGGCCATCTGCAATGTCCCCGAGAGCACCATGGCGCGCGCGGCCGACCTGATTCTGATGACGCACGCCGGCCCGGAGATCGGTGTCGCCTCCACCAAGGCCTTCACCACCCAGCTCGCCGCCCTGGGGATCCTGGTCCTGCTGCTGGGTCAGGTCGCGACGGCCGCCCGGATGCCGGCCAGCGACCGTGCCGCCGCTGTCGCGGCCCTGCGGGGTCTCCCGGATCAGGTCGCGCGGATCCTCGCCCTGGACACCCCCATCGCGCGGATTGCCGAGGACCTGCTGGAACGCCAGCACGCCCTGTTCCTGGGCCGGGGCGCGTATTTCCCGATCGCCCTGGAGGGTGCCCTCAAGCTGAAGGAGATCTCCTACATCCACGCCGAGGCCTATCCCTCGGGCGAGCTGAAACACGGCCCGCTGGCCCTGGTCGATACGGAGATGCCGGTAATCGCGGTCGCCCCGGACGACGCCCAGCTGGAAAAGCTCTCCAGCAACCTGCAGGAGGTCCGGGCACGGGGCGGGCAGCTGATCGTGATCGGCGAATCCAGCGCCGCACGGGCGCTGGCCCCGGAAGACACCTGGATCGGCCTCCCGCAGAACGAGGCCCTCAGCCCCTGGCTGGCGCCGGTCCTGTTCACCATCCCGCTGCAGTTGCTCGCCTATCACACGGCCGTGCTGAAGGGCACTGACGTGGACCAGCCGCGCAACCTCGCCAAGTCGGTCACCGTCGAATAACGCGCCGCGCCAAACCGCTTGTTCCATCAGGAAACGCTTGTATTCGCGCCCCGGGTCGGCTAGATTCGGGCGCGCTTGAACAATCTGTCACAGGAGTCCCTCATGGATCAGCAAGAGCTCAACAACCGCTGCGTCACCCTGTTCCAGTCCCCGCGCATCCAGACCAAGCTCTGGAACCCGCGCATGTTCTGGGAAGTGGGCCGCAAGCTGAACACCACCCCGGACGAACTGACCCAGCCGAAGGTCGACCTGTGCGAGCTGGAAGTGATGCTCTCCGCTGCCGCCTACGAGCCGTCGCAGTGTGCCGACAACCTGAACCAGCGCGAGGCCGGCCGTGCCGACTTCATCCGTCGCGCGGTCCAGTCCGGCCAGCGTCCGTTCCTGCGCCGCGCGGCCTGATCCGCGCCCGCAGCGAACCCCGCGCTGTCCCTGGAGACCCGGCCCTGTGCCGGGTTTCTTCGTTTCCGGCCCCGCAAACCATTTTGGTCACCACAGAGCACACAGAGGACACGGAGAAAGTACGGAGGGGCTTGGAGCGAATCCCTTCGTCGGGCCGCCGGCGCGGCCACGGCATCCGCAGCACGCGAGCCGGGACCTTCTCTGTGTCCTCTGGGCCCTCTGTGGTGCTATCGCCCTTCTTCGTGCCTTCGTGCCTTCGTGCCTTCGTGCACTTCGTGGTGCAACCCGCCCTTGCCCTCTGGTTCCGTCGCCCGTCGCGTCGCGGCTTACTGGCCACGGGCCTCCAGCCAGAAGGTGACCGGCCCGTCGTTGGTCAGGCTCACCTGCATGTCCGCGCCGAAGCGACCACTGGCCACCGGTGCGTGGCGTTCCCCGGCCCGCCGCACCAGATAGTCGAACAGTGCCGCCCCGTGTTCCGGGGTGCCGGATCCCGAGAAGCTCGGTCGCATCCCCTTGCGGGTGTCGGCCGCGAGGGTGAACTGCGGCACCAGCAGCAGCCCGCCCCCGGTCTCGGTCAGGCTCCGGTTCATCCGCCCCTCGGCGTCGGCGAAGACCCGGTAGCCCAGCAACCGGTCCAGCATGCGATCCGCGCCCGCCTCGGTGTCGTTCGGCTCCACCGCGACCAGCGCGAGCAACCCCGGCCCGATAGTCCCGACCGCCTCCCCGTCGATCGCGACCTGGCCCTCGGTGACGCGCTGGATCACCGCGATCACGCGCGCGCTCCCCCGGTCCCGGGCTCCACCTGCCCCGCCAGCTCGGCGGCCAGCCGGTCGGTCGCGGCCACCAGGCGGCGCAGGATCCCGGGCTCGGCGGCCGAATGGCCCGCATCCGGCACGATCTCCAGCTGCGCCTGTGGCCAGGCCCGGTGCAGCGCCACCGCCTGGTTGACCGGACAGACCACGTCATAGCGCCCGTGCACCAGCGTCCCGGGGATCCCCGTCAGCCGCCCCGCGTCGCGCAGCAGCTGATCCGGCTCGAGGAAGGTGTCGTGCATGAAATAGTGGCACTCCAGCCGCGCGAGGCTGACCGCGACGTCCGGGTCCTCGAAGTGGGCGATGACATCGGGGTTCGGCACCAGACAGGATGTGCGCCCCTCCCAGCCCGACCAGGCCCGGGCCGCGGCCTCGCGCACCGGGCGTTCCGGGGAGGTAAGCCGCCGGTAGTAGGCGCCCACCATGTCGTCGCGCTCGGTCTCGGGGATCTGCGCCTCGTACTCGGCCCAGGCCTCGGGGAACAGACGGTCGGCCCCGGACTGGTAGAACCACTGGATATCCTGCGGCCGGCACAGGAAGATCCCGCGCAGCACCAGGCCCAGCACCCGCTCCGGATGCGTCTCGGCGTAGGCCAGGCCGAGGGTGGAGCCCCAGGACCCCCCGAATACCACCCAGCGCTCGATCCCCAGGTGCTCGCGCAGGCGCTCGATGTCCGCGACCACGTGCCAGGTGGTGTTCGCCTCCAGACCGGCATGCGGGGTCGAGCGCCCGCAGCCCCGCTGGTCGAACAGCACGATCCGGTAGCGTTCCGGGTCGTAGAAGCGCCGGTGCCAGCTCTCGCAGCCCGAGCCCGGTCCGCCATGCAGGAATACCACCGGGATCCCGTCGGGATTGCCGCACTCCTCGAAGTAGAGTTCGTGGCCGTCGCCGACCGCCAGGCGGCCCATCCCGTGGGGTTCGATCTCGGGGTACAGTGCGTCCATCAGGGGTCTCCGGCCAAAACCCCGAGTGTCGCCAAAAAGTCCCGCGGGCGAAAGACTACTCCGGGTCGTCGATCACCCGCCCGCGGTAGACCCGGCGTTTGTGGGTGGGCCGGCCCCCTGCGGATGGCGCCGCGTCGGTCCCGGCGGGCGGCTCGCGCCGCGGCGCGTGCAGATACCCCGACCCTTCGAGCTGGCTGCGCAGGGTCAGCGCCGCGGCCTGCACCAGGCTCGACTGCGAGCGCGCCGCATAATCCAGAATGGTCTCCATGAAGTCCGGGTCACTGACCGACAGCCGGGCCACTGCGGGGAATTCGGCCCGCATGTTCCGCCGCAGTTCGGCGGCCAGGCTGAGGCTCTTGCGGTCGTGCATGGGGGTCCCCGGTGGACATGGGTGTTCCCGAGCTCATGCAAACCCAATGCCACGGCGGGACCCGCCGCGCAGGCCCAGCGTGCGCCCCGGTCGCCGCGATCCCGCACCGCGATCCCGCACCCTGGCGGCGCAACGCTTGCCCGGCCACGGTGCATGCGCGGCCCGCTGCGCCCCAAAGCCTGGCGTGCCCTCTCCCCGGATTGGCATGCCGGTGCTTGCGTGCCGGGCGGCGGCGGCCTATGTTGCGGCCCCATGGAGACACCCGCCGTTCCCGCCTCGATTCGCCGCCTCGCCGGCCGCGCCATCGCCGACTTCGACATGGTGCGCGAGGGCGATCGCATCCTCGTCGGCCTGTCCGGCGGCAAGGATTCCCTGACCCTGCTGTGGCTGCTGCACAACCTCGCACGCCGGGCCCCGGTGCACTTCGAGGTCGGCGCGGTCACCATCAATCCGGAGATCGAGGGCTTCGAGCCGCAGCGCCTGATGGACTATCTCGCCGCCTACGGCATTCCCTATCACTTCGTGTCCGAGCCGATCGCCGAGCTGGCCGACGCGCACATGGACAACGACTCGTTCTGTTCCTTCTGCTCGCGCATGAAGCGCGGCCTGATGTATCGCACCGCGCGGGAACACGGCTACAACGTGCTGGCGCTGGGCCAGCATCTGGACGATCTCGCCGAGAGCTTCATGATGAGCGCGTTCCACGGCGGCCAGTTGCGCACCATGAAGGCCCACTACGCGATCGATGCAGGCGACCTGCGGGTGATCCGCCCGCTGGTCTACGTACGCGAGCGCCAGACGCGGGACTTTGCCGAGGCCGCCGGGCTGCCGGTGATCCTCGACAACTGCCCCGCCTGCTTCGCGATGCCCACCCAGCGCGAGCACATGAAACAGCTCCTGGCGCAGGAGGAGGCGCAGCATCCGCGCCTGTTCCGCAACCTGCGCACGACCCTCAAGCCGCTGATGACCGAAGGCGGCATCCCCCCACGCGAGCCGCCATCCGCGACCATCGAACCCGAAGCCCCCGAACATGGCCCGACGTCGGCATCTGCGTGATCGCCTGATCGGGGGTGGCCTGCGCCTGCTCGCGCGCCTCCCGCTGCGGGTCAACCACGCCCTGGGCGGCCTGGTGGGGGCGCTGGTCTGGTACCTGCCGACCCGCTCGGCGCGCATCACCCGAATCAACCTGGCGCTGTGCTTTCCGGACAAGGACCCGGCCTGGCGCCGGCGCGTCGGACGGCGTTCCCTGATGGGCATGGGCCGCGCCCTGACCGAGTCCCCCTGGTTGTGGCAGGCGCGCCCGGAGACGCTGGAGGCGCTGGCGGTCCAGCCGCCGCACTACGCGCGCCTGCGCGACCGGCCCGCCGGGCGGGCCCTGTTCCTGTGCGCCCCGCATCTCGGATCCTGGGAGTTCGCCGGTCTGCACGCCGCCCGCCACGGGCCCATGGCCACCCTGTACAGCCCGTTCAAGACGCCGGAGATCGATCGCTGGGTGCGCGAGGCCCGGGCCTCCACCGGCGCCGAGCTGGCCCCGGCCGATCGCAGCGGCCTGCGTATCCTCCAGCAGGCCCGCGATCGCGGCGCGATTATCGGCATCCTGCCGGACCAGAGTCCCAAGGGCGCCTCGGGGCAGCACGCCCCGTTCTTCGGCCGCCCGGCCCTGACCATGACCCTGCTCCCGCGCCTGCTGCGCGGGCGCGGGGATCACGTGGTCTTCCTGTTTGCCGAGCGCCTGCCCGGGGGCCGGGGCTTTCGCTATCACGAGGTCGAGGCCGGGCCGGAGGTGGCCGACCGCGACTTCACCCGCGCGGCCGCGGCGATCAACGCCCATGTGGAGACGCTGGTGCGGCGCTGCCCCGAACAGTACAACTGGGCCTACAAGCGCTTCCACCCGCCGCCCGAGGGCTGGCCGGATCCCTACCGCCCGGGGGCGCCCCAGTAACGGCGCGGCGTCAGAGGATGTAGCGGGACAGGTCCTCGTCCTCGACCAGATCCCCCAGGCGCTGGTCGACGAATTCGCGGTCCACGATCACGGCACCGTCCACGTCCGGGGCGCGGTAGGCGACGTCCTGCAGCAGGCGTTCGAGTACGGTGTGCAGGCGGCGGGCGCCGATGTTCTCGGTGCGCGCGTTCACGTCATGGGCGATCTCGGCCAGGCGGCGCACGCCATCCGCCTCGAAGCGCAGCTCCACGCCTTCGGTCTTCATCAGCTCGGTGTACTGCTCGGTCAGCGAGGCGGTGGGTTCGGTCAGGATGCGCACGAAGGCGTCCGCCGACAGCGCATCCAGCTCCACCCGAATGGGCAGCCGCCCCTGCAGCTCCGGCACCAGGTCGGAGGGCTTCGACAGGTGGAAGGCGCCGGAGGCAATGAACAGGATGTGGTCGGTGCGCACCATGCCCAGCTTGGTGGATACGGTGGTGCCCTCGATCAGCGGCAGCAGGTCGCGCTGCACGCCCTCGCGCGAGACCTCGCCGCCGCTCGATTTCTCGCTGCCCTTGGCGACCTTGTCGATCTCGTCGAGGAACACGATGCCGCTTTGCTCCACCCGCTCGATGGCGCGCTCCTTCAGGTCTTCCTCGTTGATCAGGCGCGCGGCCTCCTCCTCGATGAGCAGCTTGCGGGCCTCGGCGATCTTGAGCCGCCGCGAGCGGGTCTTCTGACCGCCGAGGTTCTGGAACATCGACTGCAGCTGACTGGCCATCTCCTCCATGCCCGGCGGTGTCATGATCTCCACACCCTGCGGGTTCTGCGAGACCTCGATGTCGATCTCGCGCTCGTCCATGTCGCCTTCGCGCAGGCGCTTGCGCAGCTTCTGTCGGGTCTCGCTGCCGGCGTCTTCCGGCTCGGACTCGGTAAAGCCGGCATTGCGCGGGCGCGGCAGCAGGGCGTCGAGGATGCGTTCCTCGGCGGCGTCCTCGGCCTTGACGCGGTTTTCCTTGATGGCCTCGTCGCGCAGCTGCTTGACCGCGGCCTCGGCCAGGTCGCGGATGATCGATTCGACATCGCGGCCGACATAGCCGACCTCGGTGAACTTGGTCGCCTCGATCTTGATGAACGGCGCGCGGGCGAGCTTGGCCAGACGCCGGGCGATCTCGGTCTTGCCGACACCGGTCGGGCCGATCATCAGGATGTTCTTCGGCGTGACCTCGGGCTGCAGCTCCGGCGGCAGCTGGCGCCGGCGCCAGCGGTTGCGCAGGGCGATGGCGACGGAGCGCTTGGCCTCGTCCTGGCCGATGATGTAGCGGTCCAGTTCCTGGACGATCTCGCGGGGGGTCATGTCGGTCATGGCAAAAGGGGCCTTGGTCGGATCGGGTCGTCCGGGGCCTGGCGCGTTACTCCGCGTCCAGGCTCTCCAGGGTGATGTTGTGATTGGTATACACGCAGATGTCGGCGGCGATGTTCAGGGACTTCTCCACGATCTCGCGCGCCGACAGGTCGGTGTTCTGCAGCAGGGCCTGGGCGGAGGCCTGGGCGTAGGGCCCGCCGGAACCGATCGCGATAAGTGCGTTCTCCGGCTCGATCACGTCGCCGTTCCCCGAGATCACGAACGAGTTCTCGCGGTCGGACACGGCCAGCAGGGCCTCCAGCTTGCGCAGGGCGCGGTCGGTGCGCCAGTCCTTGGCCAGCTCCACCGCAGCCCGGGTGATATTGCCGGAGTGCTTCTCCAGCATGCCCTCGAAGCGCTCGAACAGGGTGAAGGCATCGGCGGTGCCGCCGGCAAACCCGGCCAGGATGCGGTCGTGATAGACCCGGCGCACCTTGCGCGCGTTGCCCTTCATCACGGTGTTGCCAAGGGATACCTGGCCGTCGCCCCCGAGGGTGACGGCGCCGTCCTTGCGGACGCAAACGATGGTGGTGCCGCGAAACTGTTCCACGGGGTTCTCCTGTCCGGCTGTGTATCGGGGGCACGGTGTTGGGTCGCGGCGACCCGGGATCGTTCACCCGGCGGGTGCGATCGCGGCCGGATCAATCTCTCCGGCGGGCCCGCGGATGGGCGGCATCATACACCTGTGCCAGATGCTGATAGTCGAGATGGGTATAGATCTGGGTGGTTTCAAGGTTGGCGTGGCCCAGAAGTTCCTGGATGGCCCGCAGGTCGCCGCTGGATTCCAGCAGATGGCTGGCAAACGCATGGCGCAGCCGGTGCGGGTGCAGGCGCACATCCAGCCCGGCGCGGCGTCCCGCCTCGGCGACGCGGCGCTGCACCGCGCGGTTGCCGAGGCGCGGGCCGCGACGGCTGACGAAGACCGCCCGCTCGTCCGGCGCTGCCCAGTCCCCCCGGTGCCGCAACCAGGTGCGCAGGGCCTCCCGCGCCTTGCGCCCCACCGGCACGCTGCGCTCGCGCCGGCCCTTGCCGAGCACCCGCACCAGTCCCGCGTCCAGGTCGAGATCGGTCAGATCCAGCCCGGTCAGTTCCGACAGGCGCAGCCCGGAGGAATACAGCAGCTCCAGCATCGCCTGGTCGCGGGCGGCCAGCGTCGGGTCCGGGCCCTCGGCCGGAGCCAGGGCCTGCTGTGTCTGGTCGACATCGAGATCGCGCGGCAGGGCGCGCCCGGCCCGGGGGCCGCGCATGCCGGACGCCGGGTTGGCGGGCATGCGCCGCTGTTCCACCTGGTAGGCAAAGAAGCCGCGCGCGGCGGACAGGAAGCGCTGAATGGAGCGCGGGTGGTGGCCCTGGCGCGCCAGTTGCCCGGCGATGCGGCGCATGTCGGCCGGCCTGAGCGCCTCCCAGGGGCCGTGATGCAGGCCGCGCAGGCGCGTCAGGTCGCGTCGATAGGCCTTGACGGTATGCGGCGAATGGCCGCGAACGTCGCTCAGGTGGCCCAGAAACGCCGTGATATCCGCATCCTGCGCGGGCGCGTCCCCGGTCGCCGGGTCAGGCCGCGGCGTGGGTCCGCTCGACATGGCAGCGGATCGACTCGGCCAGCAGGTCGCCGATGTGGGTCACGAAATAGGTGCCCATGTCGGGCTGGAAGCGGTCCGCGGATTCGCTCGCCAGGCCGAGCACGCCGATCCGGTCGGCATCATCGCCCAGGGGCATCAGGATCGCGGATCCGATCTCCTCGGCATCGTCGAACAGTACATCCAGCATCTCGGCGGGGACCCGGCCACACTGGGCCTTGCCGCGGCTGAACAGCGGGTCGAAGGTGCCCAGCTCACCCTTGTCCAGCGCATGCAGGTCGTCGACCTTGCGATGCGCCAGGCGGATGCTGACGCGCTCCGCGCCCAGCTCGTTGCGCAGGGCGTCCTGGGTCAGGGCCAGCACGGCGTCCAGGTTTTCGGCGCGCATCAGGGTCTTGGCCAGTTCGTGCAGGTGCTGGCCCATGCGTTCGTTGTCGCGGGCGCGCTCGACCAGCTCGCCCATATGCTGCTCCATCGCGCGGTGCTTCTCGCGCAGCAGCGCGACCTGGCGCTCCAGCAGCGAGACGGCCCCGCCGGATGGGTGGGGGATGCGCAGGATGTCCAGCAGTGGCAGGTGGTCCTGGAAGAAATCCGGGTGCGCGCGCAGGTAGGCCTCGACGTCGGCGGCGCCGATCGGGGCTTGCGGGTTCTTTTTCGGCGAGCGGGTCTTCGCGGTCTCTGCAGCAGAGGCGTTGGAGGATTGCCCAGTCATAGATCGATCCAGCCGTTGAATACCGTGGTGGCCGGCCCGGTCAGCCAAACCGGTGCCTCGGCCTGTCCGTCCCAGCTTAGCACAAGGGTCCCGCCCGGCAGGGCCACCTCGACGTCATCGTCGACCAGTCCGCGGCGGCGCAGCACGGCCATCGCGGCGGCCGCGCCACTGCCACAGGCCAGCGTCTCGCCGACTCCGCGCTCGAATACCCGCAGGTCGACATGGCCGCGGTCGCGCAGCGCGGCGAAGCCGACGTTGACGCGCCGCGGGAAGCTCTCGTGGCGTTCGATGATCGGGCCGATCTCGGCCACCGGGGCGCGCGCGACGTCGTCGACCAGGATCACCGCATGGGGGTTGCCCATGGACACCGCGCCGAGGGTGATCGAGTGGCCCTGCACGTCCAGGGTGTAGGCGTCGGCTTCGGCCTCGGCGACCAGCGGGATGCGCGCCGGCGCGAACTCGGGTCGGCCCATGTCCACGCGCACCCGCTCGTCGTCCTCGACATGCAGCACGATGCGCCCGCCCAGGGTCTCGACCGGGATCTCGCGGGCCTCGGTCAGGCCCTGCTCGCGCACGAAGCGGGCGAAGCAGCGCGCCCCGTTGCCGCACTGCTCCACCTCGGAGCCGTCGGCATTGAAGATGCGGTAGCGGAACAGTGCCTGCGCCGGATCGCTCGGCGCCTCCACCAGCAGCACCTGGTCGCAGCCGATGCCGAAGTGGCGATCCGCGAGATGGCGCAGCGTCGATGCGTCCAGCCGGACCGACTGGCGGATGCCATCGATCACCACGAAATCGTTGCCCAGCCCGTGCATCTTGGTGAATTCGAGACGCATCAGCGGTGCCCCGGCAGGTGACCGAAAATGATCATGTGGCGGTCCGACGTGACGTGGACGGTAAAACCGTCGAGGCCGGCGGCGGCCAGCTGCGCGCGCACCTCCTCGGGCGTGAAGGCGGCGTGCAGGGAGTGCTGGAAGTCGCGCCGCAGGACGTCCGGGTCATCGGCTGCGTACTGCGCGACCAGGGCCTGGACGGACTCGGTCGAGTCCGGGCGGCGCAGGTCCATCACGAATACCGCTGCCCCCGGTGCCCCGTCGCGGCGGATCGCCTGCCACAGCACCGCGGGGTCGTGCAGGTGATGCAGCAGGGAGTTGCTGATGATCGTGGCATACGGGGCGCGCGGGCCGCGGGCCTCGGGCAGGCAGCCCTCGGCCAGATGAACCCGCCGCGCGGCCGGGTGACCGGCCATCAGGGCGTCGCCGGCGGCCAGCATCGCGGGCGCGCCGTCGAGGCCGTCCACCTCGCAGTCGGGGTAGCGAGCGGCGAAGCGCAGCGAGACGTCACCCGGGCCACAGCCGAGATCCAGCACCGGCCCGGTCACCGGGCCCGGGAAGACCTCGGCGAAGGCATCCACGAAGCCCTCGTGCGGGGCGGCGAAGTCGGCCTCGGCGTAGGCGCGTGCCTGCGCAGGCTCCAGCATCAGCTCCGGTTCGGGCTGGCGCGGGATCACGGGGCCACGCTCCCGGGCGGGTCCGTGTCATCCGGGTCCACGTCTTCAGAATCCTGGGGCAGCATGCTCTCGCGCATCATCAGGTGATCCACCTGCTCGCGGCGGTTGATGATCTGGAAGTGGTCGCCGTCGACCATCACCTCCGGCGGGCGCGGCCGCGAGTTGTAATTGCCGGCCATCACATAGCCGTAGGCCCCGGCAGAGCGCACCGCGAGCAGGTCACCGGCGGCCAGCGCCAGTTCGCGCTCGCGGCCGAGGAAGTCGCCGGTCTCGCAGACCGGGCCGACGATGTCGTAGGTCCGCGTCGCCGTGTCGTCGCGCTGTACCACCGGCACGATCTCCTGCCAGGCGCCGTACAGCGCCGGGCGCAGCAGGTCGTTCATCGCGCCGTCGACGATCGCGAAGTCATGCGCCTCGGTGTGCTTCAGGTATTCCACCCGGGTCAGGAACACGCCGGCGTTCGCCGCGATGGCGCGGCCCGGCTCCAGCAGCACCTTCAGGCTTCGTTCGCCCAGCACCTCGCGCAGGGCGCTGGCCCAGACATCGGGCTCCGGCGGCGTCTCGTCGCGGTAGCGCACGCCCAGGCCACCGCCGACATCGATGTGTTCGAGTGTGATGCCGTCCTCGGCCAGCTGATCCACCAGCGCCAGCACACGCTTGAGGGCATCGGTGAACGGATCAATGCGGGTCAGCTGCGAGCCGATGTGGAAGTCGACGCCGGTGGCCGCCAGGTGCTGGCTGTCACGCACCCGGGCATACAGCGCCGGCGCCTCCTCGATCGCCACACCGAACTTGTTCTCGCGCAGCCCGGTGGCGATGTAGGGGTGGGTCTCGGCATCGACGTCCGGGTTCACCCGGATCGACACCGGGGCCTGAATGCCGAGCTCTGCCGCGACCGTCTCCAGCCGCTCCAGCTCCGGCGCGGACTCGACGTTGAAACAGTGGATGCCGACCTCCAGCGCGCGGCGCATCTCGGCGGCGGTCTTGCCGACGCCGGAGAACACGATCTTCGCCGGGTCGCCGCCGGCGCGCAGCACGCGTTCCAGTTCGCCGCCGGAGACGATGTCGAAGCCGGCGCCCAGGCGCGCGAGCACGTTCAGCACCCCCAGCGCGGAGTTCGCCTTCACCGCGAAGCAGACCTGGTGCGGGGTCCCGATCAGCGCCTCGCTGAACGCGCGATAGTGGCGCTCCAGCGTGGCACGGGAATACACGTAGGCCGGGGTGCCGACCAGTTCGGCCAGGCCGTCCAGGGCCACACCCTCACAGAACAGCGTGTCGCCGTGGTAGTCGAAATAGTCCATCTAGTGGTCCTTCAGCGGGATCATTGCGGGTTGTGCTCCTCGGCTTCCTCGTCATCGGGCAGGTAGAGATCGCCCTTCTGGCCGCAGGAGGCGAGCATCTGCATCGTGCCGAGTACGACGATCACGGCGATCAACAGCCATTGGGCCTTGCAGGAAAACATGGTCGGGTCCGGGGTCTACGTTGCATGGAAAGGCGATAGTGTGCCATTGATACGCCGCTGGCTTCAGGTGCCAGGGCCCCTGACAGGCCGTTGCATCCCGATGAAATTCACCCGATTTCGAATCGCGATGATTCGTTCATCAATGATTCAGCGAGGTTTGGGACGATGCATCTGCGAGACCAGCAAAAAGACCACTGAAGCTGGTCAGGGGGCGGATTCCGGTCCGCAGGGAATAGACCCCTGCAGGTCGCCGTCCAAAGCAACAGGCGTCACAGCGGTTCACCGCGAAGACGTCCCGGATTATCCGGAACTGACCCACAAGATGAGAGGAGATCATCCATGATTAGCACCAAGCGCCGTGTCTTCCTGAAAGGCACTCTCGCCGCCGGTACTGTCGGTGTCGCCGTCGGGGCCGGTCTGCTCGCCCCGAGCAAGCTGCTTGCCGCCTGGCCGTCCGAAGCCTTCGCCGCCGAAGGTCTGGAAGCCGCCTTTGAAGCGGTGACCGGTTCCAGCGACATCGCTGACGGTGACGTCACCCTGAGCGCCCCGGAAATCGCCGAGAATGGCGCCGTGGTCCCGGTGTCCATCGAGTCCAGCCTGGACAACGTGACCGAAATGGCCGTGTTCGTCGAGCTGAACAACCAGCCGCTGACCGCCCACTACGTCCTGGGTGATGGCGCGCATGCGAACGTCTCCGGCCGTATCCGCATGGGCGAGTCCTCCAACGTGGTCGCCGCCGTGAAGTCCGGCGACACCTGGTACAAGACGGTTCAAGAAGTGAAGGTCACGGTTGGTGGCTGCGGCGGCTAACGCCGACCCCGAACCGCTGATCCGAACACTACTGGAGGTTTAAGATATGTCTATTCGAGTTCGCGCCCAGGAAAGCAACGGCGTTATCAATATCCGTGCGCTGATGAGCCACGACATGCTGGTCCCCGACGATGACGGTGGCCCGCACTTCATCGAGACTGTGGAAATTGCGCGTAACGGCACCACCGTCGTCACCGCCAACTGGAACTACACCGTCTCCCGCAACCCGTTCCTGCAGACCGAGATCGACGGCGCCTCTGGCGACACTGTGTCCATCTCCTGGACGGACAACAAGGGTGAATCCGACTCGACCGAGGTCGAAGTGCGGTAATCAGGAGCATTCATGCTCTTGGATCAAAGCCGGGGCTTGCCCCGGCTTTTTTTGTGCCCGGGTTCGGCCCGTCGCACCCTGGCCTTTCTGGCCTACACTCCAGACAGGCCCATGCCGAGCGACGAGCCATGCCACCCCATTCCCCGCCGCGAAACCCGGATGCCGAACCCGCGCTGCGCCCGGCCCTGCTCCTCGAACCCCACCAGCCCCTGTGGCAGCGCCTGCCGCGGCGCGACGCCGAAGGCCGTCGGCTGGCGGACTTCATGATGCTGATCCCCGGTCTGCGCCAGCGCCCGCGCGCCGAGATCCACGCCCGGGCGCTGGCCATCGAGCGGGTCCTCCATGGCTACGGGGCCGATATCGCGTTCGTCGAGCTGAACCTGAAGCTGAACACGCTGTGGGTCTCGCTGAGCGCGCGGCCGGGGATCTGCAGCGAACTGCCCTGCGCCATCCAGGAGGCTGTCCCCGAGGCCTTGCTGGTCGGCCCGAAGCTGGGGTCGCGCGGATAAGTCCCGCAGTCATACCGGGCGCGGGCCAGCCTTGCTACACTGGCGTTTTATCGTGCCTGAACCGGAACATGACTGAACGCACCGCATCCGTCCGCCGCGACACCCTGGAGACCCGCATCGCCATCGAGCTCAACCTCGACGGCACCGGGCAGAGCCACCTCGAGACAGGCATCCCGTTCCTCGATCACATGCTGGATCAGGTTGCCCGCCACGGCCTGGTCGATCTCGACGTGCGTGCCGAGGGCGATCTGCATATCGATGCCCACCACACGGTGGAGGACATCGGCATCACCCTGGGCCAGGCGCTGGCGCAGGCGCTGGGCGACAAGAAGGGCATCCGCCGCTACGGCCATGCCTACGTCCCGCTGGACGAGGCCCTGTCGCGCGTGGTGATCGACTTTTCCGGGCGCCCGGGGCTGGAGATGCACGCCGACTTCCGTCGCTCGCACATCGGCGAATTCGATGTCGACCTGTTCCACGAGTTCTTCCAGGGCCTGGTCAACCACGGCTGGATGACCCTGCACATCGACTGTCTGCGTGGTGACAATGCCCACCATGTCGCCGAGACCATCTTCAAGGCCTTCGGACGTGCCCTGCGCGTGGCGGCGGAGATGGATCCGCGCTCGGCGGGCATGATGCCGTCCACCAAGGGCACTCTGTAAAGAACCAGAGGACGAGACCCGGCCATGGAAACTGTTGCCGTCATCGATTACGGCATGGGCAATCTGCACTCGGTCGTGCGTGCGCTGGAGCACGAGGCCGCGGCCGATCAGCGTGTGCTGCTCACGGACGAGCCCGAGACCCTGCGCGAGGCGGACCGCCTGGTGTTCCCCGGCCAGGGTGCGGCGGGGGATGCCATGCAGGCGCTGGCCGGGCGCGGCCTGGACCGGCTGCTGCCGGAACTGGCGGCGGACCGGCCCTTCCTCGGCCTGTGCCTGGGCCAGCAGATCCTGATGGACACCAGCGAGGAGAGCGGCGGGGTCGACCTGCTGGGCATCCTGCCGGGCCGGGTGGCGCGCTTCCCTGCGATGGAGGGTGCGGATGGCCGCCGCTTGAAGATCCCCCACATGGGGTGGAACCGCGTGCTGCCGGTGCGCGAGCACCCCCTGTGGCACGGTCTGCCGGAGACCCCCTGGTTCTACTTCGTCCACAGCTACCGGGTGCAGCCCGAGCGCGAGGCGGATGTGGCCGGGCGCACCGATTATGGCGAGACCTTTGCCTCGGCACTGGCACGGGGCTCGTTGTTCACCATGCAGTGCCATCCGGAGAAGAGCGCCGCCTGCGGGCTGCGCCTGCTGCACAACTTTCTGCGCTGGGACGGAGACGGTCCCGGGGCGTCGTGAGGAGTCGAAGATGCTGGTCATCCCCGCAATCGATCTGAAGGAAGGCAAGTGCGTTCGCCTGCGCCAGGGGAACATGGACGATTCCACCGTGTTCGGCGAGGACCCGGTGGAGATGGCGAAGCGCTGGGTGGACGCCGGGGCCGAACGCCTGCACATCGTGGACCTGGACGGCGCCTTCGCCGGCCAGCCGCGCAATGCCCAGGCGGTGCACGCCATCGCGAAGGCCTTCCCCGACCTGCCGATCCAGATCGGCGGCGGGGTGCGCGACGAGGACACGGTACAGGCCTACCTCGATGCCGGGGTCGAGTTCGTGATCATCGGCACCCGCGCGGTCAGCGCCCCGCACTTCGTGAACGACCTGTGCCTGGAGTTTCCCGGCCGCATCATCGTCGGGCTGGACGCCAAGGACGGCAAGCTCGCGGTGGATGGCTGGTCCAAGCTCTCGCACCACGACGTGATCGACCTGGCCCAGCACTTCGAGGCCGACGGCGTGGTGGCCTTCGTCTACACCGACATCGCCCGCGACGGGATGATGAAGGGGCCCAACGTGGAGGCCACCGCACGCCTGGCGAGCAACGTGCGCGTGCCGGTGATCGCCTCCGGCGGTATCAGTTCACTGGACGACATCCGCAACCTGGCGGCGCGCGAGGAAGACGGTATTACCGGCGCGATCGTCGGCCGGGCCCTGTACGAGGGCGCCTTCACCCTGGAGGAGGCCCGCGCGGCCGCCGGGAGCTGAGATGCTCGCCAAGCGCATCATCCCCTGCCTGGATGTCGACGGCGGCCGCGTGGTCAAGGGCGTCAACTTCGTCGGCATCCGCGATGCCGGGGACCCGGTGGAGATTGCCCGGCGTTACAACGCGCAGGGCGCGGACGAGATCACCTTCCTCGACATCACCGCCTCCAGCGACGACCGCGAGACCATCCTGCACGTGGTCGAGGCGGTCGCGCGCGAGGTCTTCATCCCGCTGACGGTCGGGGGCGGCGTGCGCGCGGTCGAGGACATCCGCCGCCTGCTGAACGCCGGGGCCGACAAGGTCTCCATCAATACCGCCGCGGTGCACCGCCCGGAGCTGGTGCGCGAGGCCGCCGACTGGGTCGGCAGCCAGTGCATCGTGGTCGCGATCGACGCCAAGCAGGTCAGCACGGGGAATGAGCCACCGCGCTGGGAGGTCTTTACCCACGGAGGGCGCCGCGAGACCGGGCTGGACGTAGTCGAGTGGGCGCAGCGCATGGAGGCCCTGGGGGCTGGCGAGATCCTGCTGACCAGCATGGACCGCGACGGTACCCGCATCGGCTTCGATCTGGCCCTGACCCGCGCGGTCAGCGACGCGGTGGGTATCCCGGTCATCGCCTCCGGCGGCGTCGGTGAGCTCCAGCACCTGGTGGAGGGCGTGACCGAGGGCCATGCCGACGCCGTGCTGGCGGCCAGTATCTTTCATTTCGGCCAGCACACCGTGGGTGAGGCCAAGGACGCGATGGCGGCGGCCGGTGTGCCGGTGCGACCGAACGATGCCGAGGTGGCCACGCAATGACCGAGTCCGCGCCCAACCGTCCCGCCGGCGCCGAGGTGCTCGCCGCACTGGCCGAGGTCATCGAGCAGCGCCGTCAGGCCGACCCGGAGCAGTCCTATGTGGCGAAGCTCCACGCGCGCGGCCTGGACGAGATGCTGAAGAAACTGGGCGAGGAATCGGCGGAGACCCTGATCGCCGCGAAGAATGACGACACCGACGCCCTGGTGTCGGAAATGGCCGACCTGTGGTTTCATGCCCTGGTGGTGCTCGCGGCGCGCGGCCGGCACCCGGACGATGTCCTCGACGAACTGGCGCGACGTTTCGGCCTGTCGGGTGTCGCGGAGAAGGCCGCGCGCGAAACGAGTGGACGTCGCTCCGATCACTGATGATCTCCCGGCGGCCTTTGACTGGCTCCGGTAAAGCGTTCGTTCATGTTGCTCGGCTACACTGCGGTCACCGTGTCGGGTCCACGCGCCAGAGCAATCCGGGCGCGAGCATGTACATGACCCGGCGTGCCGCACAGTTGATTATGGGCCTGGCGCCGTTCAGGCTACCCAAAAGTTGTTTTACCGGAGACAGAATCCATGGGTATCGGTGGTATCAGTATTTGGCAGCTCCTCATTATCCTGCTCATCGTCGTGCTGCTGTTCGGCACCAAGAAGCTGCGCAACATGGGGGGGGATATCGGTTCGGCGATGAAGAACTTCCGCCAGGCGGTCAAGGACCCCGACGCCGAAGAGAAGAAGGAAGGCGAAGACGGCGAGACGCGCGAGGTCGAGGACCAGACCGACGACAAGGGTCGCGTGGTCGACGCCGAGGTCAAAAAGAGCAGCGAAAAGGATTCCGACGCCTCGCAATCGGACAAGAAGTCCTGAGCCTCGCGCCCGGCGCGGTGGCCCGGCTCGAACGGCGGTAGTCCATGTTCGATATCGGCTTCTGGGAAATCATCATCATCGTGCTGGTGGCGCTGCTGGTCGTCGGGCCGGAGCGGCTGCCCGGGCTTGCGCGCGAGATCGGGCGCTGGGTGGGCAAGACCCGGCGTTTCGTCCACAGCGTGCGCTCGGATTTCGAGCAGGAGCTGCAGACCGACGAGCTGCGCAAGATGCTGAAGAGCCAGGATCGCGAGATCCGCCAGCTCAAGAACATGATGGACGAGACCGAGACCAGCCTGCGCGAGGAGTTCGAGGACACCGAGCGCGGTCTGCGGGAGGACATCGAGGGTCAGCCGAAGACCGGCAAGCACCTCTCGGACTCCGAGCAGAAGGCACTGGCCGAGAAGAAGCCGGCCAAGCCGGCGGTGCGCGACAAGCCCTCGATGCGCAGCCCCGACGCGGCGGTGCGCGGTGGCGACGCTGAAACGCCGGATACCGACGCCGAAGCCGACGAACCGACCGAGGTGCGCCGTGTGCCCACACAGGGCGATCTGGACGGCAACCTGATGACCGACGACCCGGCGCTGGCCGCCGAGCAGAAGGCACGGGCGGCCGACGGGCCGCGTCCGGAGCGCAAGAAGCCGGCGGTGCGCGAACGCCGGACCCCGGATCCCGCGCGGACCCCGGATCCCGCGGACGAGGGCTCGCGCCCTGCGCGGGACTCGACGACCGACACCACTCACGACGACCAGACCCCTGACAAGCACTCATGAGCAAGACCAAACCGGGGGTCGAGCCGAGTCCGGAAGCCACCGAGACCCTGCTCACGCATCTGATCGAGCTGCGGGACCGCATCCTCAGGATGTTCATCGCCATCCTGGTGGTGTTCCTGATCCTGTTCCCGTTCGCCAACCCGATCTACACCTGGCTGGCCGACCCGCTGATGCAGCACCTGCCGGAAGGCACCAGCATGATCGCGATCGACGTGGCCGCGCCGTTCCTGATCCCGTTCAAGCTGACCCTGCTGCTGGCCGTGGTTCTCAGCATCCCGTACCTGCTGTACCAGGTCTGGTCCTTCGTGGCCCCGGGCCTGTACGCCCACGAAAAGAGCATGGCGCTGCCGCTGGTGGCCTCGTCCACCATGCTGTTCTACCTCGGGATGGCATTCGCCTATTTCGTGGTGTTCCCGCTGATCTTCGCGTTCTTCACCGCCACCGCGCCCGAGGGCGTGTCGGTGATGACCGACATCTCGCGCTACCTGTCGTTCGTCATCATGCTGTTCATCGCCTTCGGCATTGCCTTCGAGGTGCCGGTGGCGACCATCCTGCTCGTCTCCATGGGGGCGACCACCCCGGCCAAGCTGGCGCAGAAGCGCCCCTACGTAATCGTCGGGGTGTTCCTGGTGGGGATGGTGCTCACCCCGCCGGATATCATCTCGCAGACCCTGCTGGCGCTGCCGATGTGGCTGCTGTTCGAGATCGGCCTGATCCTGTCGCGGATCATGGAGCGCAAGAAGGCCGAACGCCGCGCTGGCGCGGGCGGTGACGCGGACACGGGCGACGACGACGGCCCGGATGATGACGGCCCGGGTGGTGGCAAGCCGCGGGGTGGCGGCAGCGGCGGCGGATCGCGCAAGAAGGCCGCGACGAGTTCGGCGGCGACGGCATCCGGGACGACCGGGACCGCCGCCGGGGCGGGCGAAAGTGCCACGGCGGCCGCGCGCACCGGGTACACCCCGCTGACCGATGACGAAATGGATGCCGAGCTGGACCGCATCGAGGAAGAGCAGGCTGAACTGCGCCGCCAGCGGGCCGCCCGCGATTCCGGGGGCACGCCCGCCGGCTCTGGAGAGCAACCGGCGGTGTCCGGCACGGCGGGCGACGACACCCCGCCCGGCGCCGATTCGGACCCCGGGGACGCCTCAACCGAGGCGGATGACACGGGACGCGATCGCTGAACCGGCCGGGGCGCCCGCGATTTGTGCGGCCCGGCGCCCCGCCAAGCATCGGAAGTTGCTAAAATACCCGGGTAACCCATTGACCCAGGTAATGATCCCGCGATGGCCGATCCGCGTTCCACCCCCCGCCGCCCCGTCCTGCTGATCGTCATGGACGGAGTCGGCGTGAACCCCTCCAAGCTGAACAATGCCTACGCCGAGGCCGACACCCCGCGTCTCGACGAGTATCTCTCGACCCATACGCACACCACGCTGGATGCCTGTGGCCGCGCGGTCGGGCTGCCGGACGGGCAGATGGGCAACTCCGAGGTGGGGCACCTGACGCTGGGCGCGGGGACCGTGATCAACCAGGACCTGGTGCGCATCGACGACTCCATCGCCGACGGCAGCTTCTACGAGAACGACGCCCTGGTCAGCGCCGCCCGGGCGGCCGCCAACAACGACCTGCCCCTGCACCTGATCGGCCTGGTCTCCGATGGAGGCGTGCACTCGCACATCCGCCATCTGCGCGCCCTGGTCGAGATCTGCCAGCGCGAGGGCGCGCGGCCGATGGTGCACATGATCACCGACGGCCGCGACACCGCCCCGCGCTCGGCGCTGAACTACCTCGACCCGCTGGAGGAAGAACTGGCCAACGCCGGCGGCGCCATCGCCACGGTCTGTGGCCGCTATTACGCAATGGACCGTGACAAGCGGTGGAAGCGCACCGAGAAGGCCTTCCGCGCGATCGCCTATGCCGAGGGCGAGTCCGTCGGGTCCGCCCGCGAGGCCATCGAGGCCGCCTACGCGGCCGGCGAGGACGACGAGTTCATCAATCCGCGCATCATCAACGGCGGCGCCCCGCTGGGCGAGGACGCGGTCTGCGTGCTGTTCAACTTCCGCAACGACCGCCCGCGTCAGCTCACCGCCGCCCTGGGCATGGACGACTTCGACGGCTTCGACCGCGGCGACTTCCACCCCGTGGCGGAAACCTGCCTGACCGAGTACGACCCGCGCTTCCTGTCACCGATTGCCTTCCCCCCGGAGCGCCCGTCGACCACCCTGGGCAGTACCATCGCCTCCGCCGGTATCCCTCAGTTCCATTGCGCCGAGACCGAGAAGTACGCCCACGTGACCTTCTTCTTCAACGGCGGCAAGGAAGAGCCCTACGCCGGCGAGCAGCGGGTGATGGTCCCCTCGCCGTCCGTGGATACCTACGACGAGCAGCCGGAGATGAGCGCCAAGGAGGTGGCCGACGAGACCATCCAGGCGATGCAGAGCGGGCGCTACGGGTTCATTCTGGTCAACTTCGCCAACGGCGACATGGTCGGACACACCGCCAAGCGCGAGGCGCTGATCCAGGCGGTCCAGACCCTGGACCAGGAGGTCGGTCGGGTCCTGGACGCCGCGCGGGAGCTGGAATACTCCGCGATCGTGACCGCCGACCACGGCAACTGCGACGAATACGTCGACCCGGTGACCGGCGCCCCGCATACCCAGCACACCATCTACCCGGTGATGTGCATGATCACCGACTCCCAGCGCTGGCGCCTGCGCACCGGCGGCGGCCTGGCCGATGTCGCCCCGACCGTGCTGGAACTGATGGGGGTGCCCAAGCCCGCCGCGATGGGTGGCCAGAGCCTGCTGCTCGAGGAAGTGCCGGAGTCCGCGTGAGCCCGATGATGCATACGCGCTACGCCGACATCCCGGCCTATGACACCAAGGACGGCTCCGAGATCCGCGAGCTGATGCACCCCGATGTGCACGGCAACGCCGCCCAGAGCCTGGCCGAGGCCGTGCTCGAGCCAGGGGCGATCACGCGCCTGCATCGCCACGCGCGCACCGAGGAGCTCTATCACGTCACGCGCGGCCAGGGCGAGATGCGCCTGGGTGAGGCGACCTTCCCGGTCACGGTGGGCGACACGGTCTGCATCGCGCCCGGCACGCCGCACAACATCCGCAACACCGGCGCCGAGCCCCTGCATATCCTGTGCAGCTGCTCGCCGGCGTACTCGCACGACGACACCGAGCTCCTGTAGTCCGGGGCGGCGTATGCCGCACCGCGCCGCATCCCCCAACCTCCCGTCATGACCAGGAGGCGCAGCCGACGCAGCAATCGCCCAGCGCTGCAAAAAGGCCACCGGACCGATCCAGCCACCCGTGGTTCCGGTCGGAGAGTACTCGCTTCGCTCGCCCTGCGGGTCGGCCTGAGGCCGTTCAACGCAGCTTTGCTGCTTTTGCCCTTCGTCGCTGCGTTCCTCGCAGCGACGGGGCGGGCATCGATGCGGCGGTACGCCTCTCCCTAAACGCCGTATTCGGCGCGGTAGGCGCGCAGGGCCTCCAGGTGTTCCGGCGCGCGGCCGGTCTCCTCGAGCATGCGGACCAAGTCGCCCAGCCGGGCGACGCGCACCACCTGCAGGCCCAGATCGGCCTCGACCTCCTGGATCGCGGAGCGCTCGCCGCGGCCGCGCTCCTCGCGGTCTAGCGCGATCGCCACGCCGACCGGGGTGGCCCCGGCCGCCCGGATCAGGTCCACCGATTCCCGGATCGCGGTGCCGGCGGTAATCACGTCGTCCACGATCAGCACCCGACCCTCCAGCGGGGCGCCGACGATGTTGCCGCCCTCGCCGTGATCCTTGGCCTCCTTGCGGTTGAAGGCCCAGGGGCGGTCCATGCCGTGGTCGCGATAAAGCGCCTCGGTGACCGCCGCGGCCAGCGGAATGCCCTTGTAGGCCGGACCGAACACCAGGTCGAACTGGATACCGGAATCCCTGATCGCCTGCGCGTAGAACTCGCCCAGCCGCGCCAGGTCCGAGCCGCGATTGAACAGCCCCGCGTTGAAGAAGTACGGGCTCACCCGTCCGGACTTCAGTGTGAACTCGCCAAAGCGCAGGACATCGCGTTGCAGGGCGTATTCCAGAAAGGCGTGGGCGGTCATCGGGGCGGCTCCGGTCGTGAAACGCCGTATTCTGACACACCCGCTTGCGGATCCGGCATCCGTGCGGTCCCGGGGCCTTTTCCGCGCCCGCGCGCACGGGTATTGTTCCCCGCCATGCGCATACTCTCGATGAACGCCAACGGCATCCGTGCCGCCGCCCGCAAGGGTTTCTTCGACTGGCTCCCGTCCACCGAGGCCGATGTGGTCTGCATCCAGGAGACCAAGGCCCAGATCCATCAGATCCAGGGCGAGCCGTTCCATCCACCCGGCTACCACAGCGTCTATGTCGACGCCGTGAAGCCCGGCTACAGCGGCGTGGCCCTGTACAGCCGCCGCCAGCCGGACGAGGTGATCACCCGCATTGGCTTCGAGGAGGCCGACAATGAGGGCCGCTATGCCGAGATGCGGTTCGGCAACCTGTCGGTGGTCTCGCTGTATCTGCCCTCGGGTTCCTCGGGCGATCACCGCCAGGACTCCAAGTGGCGCTTCCTCGAGTTCTTCCGCCCCTGGCTGGCGGAACGCATGCAGGACGGGCGTGAGTGGGTCATCTGCGGCGACTGGAACATCGCCCACAAGGAGATCGACCTCACCAACTACAAGTCCAACCGCAAGAACTCCGGTTTCCTGCCGGAGGAGCGGGCCTGGCTGGACCACCTGTTCGACGAGATCGGCATGGTCGACGTGTTCCGCCGACTGGACGAGCGCCCCGAGCAGTACACCTGGTGGTCCAACCGCGGCCAGGCCTGGGCCAAGAACGTGGGCTGGCGGATCGACTACCAGATCGCCACCCCGGGCATTGCCGCCACCGCGCGCGATCCGTACATCCACACCGACGATCGCTTCTCCGACCACGCGCCGTTCTGGATCGACTATGACTACCAGCCCTGACCGGGGCCTGTGCCGCGCATGACCGACGCCGCCGAAGCGCAACGGCCCCCGCGCCGCGACTGGCGCGCGGCCCTGGCGGTCTACCGCCATCCGCGGGTCATCGGCATGCTGTTCCTCGGCTTTGCCGCGGGCTTGCCGCTGCTGCTGACCGGCGGCACCTTCACCGCCTGGCTGCGCGACCTTGGTGTGGAGCTGGCCTCCATCGGCTTCCTCTCCTGGGTGGGCATGGCCTACAGCATCAAGGTGTTCTGGGCCCCGGTGGTCGACCGCCTCGCCCTGCCGGTCCTGACCCGAGTGTTCGGGCGTCGCCGTGCCTGGATGCTGTTCGCCCAGGCCGTGATCATCCTGGGCCTGGCCGGGATCGCCCTGACCGACCCGACGGAGCAGCTCTGGCTGGTGGCCGTCTGGGCCGTACTCACGGCCTTCGGCGCCGCGACCCAGGACATCGCCATCGATGCCTACCGCATCGAGGCCGTCAGCCAGGAGCGCCAGGGCGCGATGGCCGCCGCCTACGTGTTCGGCTATCGCGTGGCCCTGCTGACCGCCGGGGCCGGGGCGCTGCATATCGCTGCGATCGGCAGCTGGAGCCTCTCCTACGGCGCGATGGCCGCCCTGATGCTGGTGGGCGTCGTCTGCACGCTGATCGTCCGCGAACCCGAGGTGGCCCGGCGCGACTCCGCCACGGCCCGCCTCGAGGACCGCGTGGTCCACTACCTCAACAACACCTCCGATACGGGCTGGTGGCGCGGCCTGAAGGCCTGGTTCATCGGCGCGGTGATCTGCCCGTTCGTCGAATTCTGGCAGCGCTTCGGGAAGATCGCCTTGGTGGTGATCGCCTTCATCGCCGTGTTCCGCATCAGCGATATCTTCATGGGCGTAATGGCCAATCCGTTCTATCTGGACATCGGCTTCACCAAGGACGAGATCGCCAACATCGCGGCCGCCTTCGGCCTGGCCATGACCCTGACCGGCGCGGCCCTCGGCGGGCTGCTGGTCGTGCGCTTCGGCATCATGCGCATGCTCATTGCCACCGCGATCCTGGCCCCGCTGACCAACCTGACCTTCTCCTGGCTGGCGACCCTGGGGCCGGAGACCTATGGCCTGGTGTTCGCGATCATGGCCGACAATCTCTCCGGCGGCATGGCGATCTCGGTGTTCATCGCCTACCTCTCCAGCCTCACCAACAGCGCCTACACCGCCACCCAGTACGCCCTGTTCAGCTCCATCATGACCCTGCCCGGGCAGTTCCTCGCCGGCTTCACGGGCGTACTCGCCGAGCACATCGGCTGGGTCTGGTTCTTCGCCAGCTCCGCCCTGATCGGCATCCCCACCATCCTGCTCGCCTTCGCCCTGATGCGCTGGGCCAATCCCGACCGCATGCCCCAGCCCGGGCGTTCGGACCTCGCCGCGGTCCATGCCCGCGAATAACCGCGTCGCACGCAAACTGCATCTCGCGGATGCAAAAAAGCCCGCACCAGTTGGTGCGGGCTCCACCGCCGATGGCCGAGGCCGTTGGGTGACAACTTTACCTATCCCGTTTAGAAGTAATACCCGAAATTGATGTTCACTCGAGTCTGCCAATTATCGTCTTGGTTTTCGCCGAAACGATCAAAGAAGTCCGCGTCGAAACCGACAAACTCGTTGCCGTTGGAGAATGCTACGTCAGTATAGATATACCAGTTCCCCCGAGACCACGCGGCGCCAAGCACCAAGAGCTCACTATCGTTGAAGCCGCTCTCGCTTTTGATCACGGAGCTGTATTCCGCATATGGGGTGACCGAGTCAAGCCAAGAAATTGAGGGTGTTTCTTTAAAGTAGCTGAGTGACAATGCGGGGACCCAGCCCTCGGCTGCTACCGAATTGGCGAAGTTGTATGCTCCAAACTGTACAAGTTTGTCCGTTGTTACGACTTCCCCATTGTTGCTGAACACTTCGTGTTCATCAACGTCGTACTTGTAGTAAGTAAGCTGGCTGTCCAGTGTCCAGTTGCCCCAAGTGTTTGACATGTGGCCAGACACGGCGAACATGTCCCCGTCGCTCTGCGGCCCTTGACTATCAAGTTCGCCGTACTGAGCCGAGAAGCCAACCTCATGGCTGGTTCCTGGAATGGCGTAGATGCCCCGAATGTTGGCTTGGTTTCGTTCTTCGTACCCATTGCCAAGTTCATTGACTATGTCATACGAATACCGGGCACTGTCATTGGAGCTTCCTGAATAATGGCCCGCATCGGAATAATAGTATGCCGCATCCCAAGTCCAGTCGCCGAACGGGATCGTGTACTTGACACCAAGATTCATGTTGTCGGAAAGTCCGATGTAATAATGTTGGTCGAAGAACCAACTCTTCGAGACGCCGTAGGCGCCTGGGCCAAAGGGAGCACGATTAACCCCAACCTGGAGTTGGCTTCCATTTTCGAAGTTGTAACCGGCCCAACCAGTGTGAAGCATGTTGTAAGAGTCTCCCGCTGCGCTGTACCAGCGATACTCCAGCTTCCCGAGCCATGGACCATTTTCGTAGTCCAGGTTGATCCGGGCCGTGTCTAAAAGGAAATTTCCACCTTTGTCCCAGTCCCGGCGATAGTCATCGCCTGGGTAGTCTCCAACGGTGTAGTTGGCGCGCAGGGCGCCGCCGATCGACAGGTTGCCGACCTGGATGCTGTCGTATTCGGCGGCAGCGACATTCGGGCCCAGGAACAGGGCCAGGGCAACGGCACCGGACAGGGGTGCCAGGGTCCAGCTCATCGTCTTCTTCATTGCGATTCCTCTTCTGGTCAGGCGGTTCGGGTGTCGCCAGTGGCCTTACCGGGCGGACACGAAGTGCACGGTGCGTCCCGGGCTGCAACCGGTGGTCTGCGGACCACGCGGGCCGATGCGTTGTAAACACGATACGCAGCCCCGGCGCACTGTGGTGTGACCACGACACCCGCCCCGTGTTCCTTTTCTCGCGCGAGGGCCTTCAGCCGACCGGCGCCCGGCCTACCGGGGCGGCCTTCTGGCTGGGGCAGGCTCCCCAATCCACTTGTTTAGAGCCCATGGCGGGATTTCGCCAGCCGGTGCGTAAGTTGCAATGGAACTATTTTTGTACAAAAATAACTAAACGAGTGATTCAATTGCGGGAAGTTTTGATGACATCCACCCAGGCCGTGCCCCAGGCACACGACAACGAATCCGGTGCCGCCGCCGGCACGAGTGGCGAGCCGGATCTGGCGCGCTCGGTGATCCGCCAGTTGCGGGTGATCATCCGCGCGCTGCAGGGGCACTCGCGCACGGTCGAGCGGGCCTGTGGGATCAGCGCCTCGCAGCTGTGGGCCCTGTGGGAGCTGCAGCGCACGCCGGGGCTTAACGTCAGCGACCTGTCGCGTCGGCTCTCGGTGCATGCCTCCACGACCTCCAACCTGCTGGACAAGCTGGAGCACCGCGGGCTGATCGAGCGCCGCCGTCCGGAAAAGGACCAGCGCATCGTGCGGCTCTATGTCACCGATGCCGGCCTCGAACTGCTGGACCAGGCCCCGGCCGCGCCGCAAGGCGAACTGAACCGGGCCCTGCAGTCGCTGCCGAAGGGGTGTCTGGAGGAACTCGACCAGAACCTCGACCTGCTGGTCGAGGCGATGAACACCACCGAGCCTCGGGCCGGGCTGCAACCGTTCGACGGCAAGGCCTGAGCCCGGGCCCGTCCGGAGGTTCCGATGCGCATCCTTCGTTCCCTCCTGCCGATTCTGTTCTTCCTGCCGCTTGCGGCGGGCGCCCAGCCGGCATTCGACGCCCCGCCGGAGCGCGCCACCGATGGCGGGTTCACCCTCGCCTGGGAGGCGGATGCGGCGGTGGTGCTGGAGCAGGCCTCGGGGCCGGATCACGCGGATGCCCGCGTGATCTACCAGGGCGGTGATACCAGCACCGTCATCAGCGGACTGCCCGATGGCGAGTACCGGTTCCGCCTGCGCGCCGCGGATGCGGATGCCTGGGCCGACCAGACCACCGTCACGGTGGAGCATCACAGCCTGACCCGCGCCTTCGGCTTCTTCGCGGTGGGCGCGATCGTCTTCCTGGTCCTGATCGGGGCCATCCTGCGCGGGCGTCCGCGCGACTGATTCACCCGGTCCGTCCTGCCGATACGCTCGAGGCCCCGCCCTCGCGTAGCAGGGACGGACCCGTTTCCGGAGGGTTCCATGACGGATCTCAAGATCAACATGCAGCGCCTGCAGCAGGACATCAACGACCTCGGGCAGATCGGCCGCGATGCCGACCGCGGCCTGCATCGCCGCGCCTTCAGCGAGGGCGACCGCGCCGGGCGCGAGTGGTTTCGCGGTCGCCTGGAGGCCGCCGGCCTGGACGTCTGGCAGGACGGTGCCGCCAACCTGCATGGTCGGCTGGACTATGACGGCAAGCGCCCGGTGGTCGCCATGGGCTCGCACCTGGACACGGTGCCCGGGGGCGGCCCGCTGGACGGAGCGCTGGGCGTGCTGATCGGGCTGGAGGTGCTGCGCACGGCCAAGGAGAACGCGGTCGATCTGCAGTACCCTCTGGAGGTGATCGATTTCACCGACGAAGAGGGTCGTTTCGGTGGCATGTTCGGCTCCCAGGCGATGGCCGGCAAGCTGACCCCGGAGAGTATCAGCCATGCCCGGGATCTCGAGGGCGTGACCCTGGTCGAGGCCATGGCCAACTGGGGCCTGAATGCCGACGACGCCCTGAGCGCACGGCGCGACCCGCACACCCTGCATGCCTTCATCGAGACGCATATCGAGCAGGGGCCGGTACTCGACCGGCGCGGCCTGAGCGTGGGCGTGGTCGAGGCGATTACCGGGTTGTTCAAGTGGGAGGTGCGCCTGAAGGGGCAGCCGAACCATGCCGGCACCACGCCGATGGACATGCGCATCGATGCCTTCCAGGGCCTGGCCGAGTTCGGCGGCGAGATCGATCGCCTGCTGGAGGAGCACGGCAGCCCGAATTCGCGTGCCACCATCGGGCGCGTAGAGCTCTCGCCCGGGGCGCCGAACACGGTGCCCGGGGTGGCGACCTTCTCCTTCGAGGTGCGCGATACCGACGAAAAGGTGCTGACCGCGCTGGCGCATGCGGCCCGTCGCACCCTGTCGAGCCTGGCCCGTCGGCGTGATCTGATGTTCGAGTTCGACGTGCTCTCCGAGATCGACCCGGTGCGCTGCGATCCCGGCATTGTGCAGACCATCGAGGCGCAGGCCGAGCGCATGGGTCTGGAGTACATCACCATGCCCAGTGGCGCGGCCCACGACACCCAGAGCATGAGCCGGATCACCCGTACCGGCATGATCTTCGTGCCGAGCCTCCAGGGGCGTAGCCATTCCGCCGCGGAATGGACAAACTGGGAGGACATCGAGATCGGCGCCAACGTGGCCCTGCAAAGTGCCCTGGCGCTGGCGGCCCGGCAATAAACCCCGACGAAAGGAAACGCCCGGAATGGCCGACAACAACAACGTCTCCCGCCTGACCGACTACGACTCCCTGGACCCGCTTCGCGAGCAGTACCAGGAGAGCCTGATCACCACGCCGGTCCTGCGTCAGGAGCTGCGGGAGCACCACGTCGCGCTGCTGTGTATCGACCTCCAGTACCTGGATGCCGCGCGGGGCCACGGCGTGTTCGCGGATTCCGCCGAATCCGGTGTGCCGCTGGAGGCCCAGGAGTACTACTTCAACCGCCTCGAGCAGACCGTGCTGCCCAATGTGCGCCGCCTGCAGGACGCCTTCCGCGAGGAGGGGCTGGAGGTGATCCACACCCGCATCCGCTCGCTGACCCGCGACGGCCGCGACCGCAGCCCGGGCCACAAGCGCCTGAACCTGCACGCGGCTCCCGGCTCCAAGGACGCCGAGTTCGTCGAGCAGGTGGCCCCGGTGGGGGACGAGATCGTGCTGGACAAAACCGCCAGCGGGGTCTTCAACTCCACCAACCTGCACTACATCCTGCGCAACCTGAACATCTCCGCCTTGTTCATCGTGGGCGTGTACTCCAACGAGTGCGTCTCCACGGCCGTGCGGGATGCCTGTGACCTGGGCTTTTATGTCACCCTGATGGACGACGCCACGGCCACGGTGACGCCGGAGATGCAGAAGGCCACGATCACCACCATCAAGGACCGCTACGCCCGGGTGATGACCACGGACGAGGCGATCCGCGAGATCAAGAAGGTGCAGGAGGCCTCGTGACCGGTCTCGACGACCCCATCCTGCCCACCTCCCTTGCCTGGGGGCTGCTGGCGGCGTTCAGCGTCCTCTGGGTGGTGCTGGGCTGGTGGCTGGGTCGTCGCAACAAGACCGCCGAGGACCACATGCTGGCGGGCCGCAATGTCGGCCTGGCGCTCGCCACCGCGACCGCGATGGCCACCTGGGTCACCGCCAATACCACGATGACCGCCCCGCAACTGGCGCTGCAGCTTGGTGTCTGGGGCATGCTCGGGTATTCGCTGGGTGCGCTGGGCCTGATCCTGTTCGCGCCGCTGGCGCGACGCATCCGCGAGCTGATGCCGCGCGGCTTCACCTCCGGGGACTTCATCCGCCTGCGCTTCGGCACCTTCACCTGGCGCGTGTTCCTGGTGGTCTCGCTGATCTACGCCTTTGGCTGGCTGGTCTCGATGGCGATGGCCGGCGGGGTGCTGATCAATGCCCTGGCCGGGATCGACTATCGCGTGGGCATGACCGTGATCCTGACCGTCTGCGTGATCTACACCCTGCTGGGCGGTCTGCGCGCGGTCATCGGGACCGACTTCATCCAGACGGTCATCATTGTCGCGGGCGCGGCGTTCATCGCCTGGCTGACCATCGACAAGGTCGGCTTCGAGGCGATCCACTTCAACCTGATGGAAGAGCGCCCGGAACTGCTGAGCCTGCTGTTCCCGGCCGCGATCATGTTCCTGTTCAACAACCTGCTGTTCGGCGTGGGCGAGATCTTCCACTCCAACGTCTGGTGGTCGCGCGCCTTCGCCTTCGGCCGCAACGTGGGCTTTCGGGCCTATCTCTTCGGCGGCCTGCTGTGGCTGCCGATCCCGATTGTTGCCGGCTTTATCGCGCTGGCTACGCCGGCGCTGGGGATCAACGTCCCCGCCGCGGACATGGTCGGGCCGCTGGTGGCCGCCGAGGTGCTGGGTCTCACCGGTGCGATCGTCGTGTTCATCGTGGTCTTCGCCGCGCTGGCCTCCAGCCTCGACTCGCTGCTGGCGGCCACGTCCGATCTGGTGACCCGCGACATCTACCGCGGCCACATCCGTCCGCGGGCCAGCGAGCAGCACCAGTTCCACGCGACCAAGGTGATCGTGGTGCTACTGGGGCTGCTGACCTGGCTGGCGGCCAGCTACCGCGGCGAGATCCCGATCGTCGGCTCGCTGGCGGAGCTTTTGTACTTCACCGGGGCCTTCGTGGCCTCCGCGATCTGGCCGATCGTCGCCGGCCTGTACTGGAAGCAGGCGAACCCGCAGGGTGCCGCCTGGTCGATGATACTGGGGTCCGGTATCGGGCTGGCCAGCTATTTCCTGATCGGGTTCTACGTGGCCGCGCTGGTCGGGGCCGCCGTCTCGCTGGCGGTGATGGTGCTGACCACCTGGCTGATGCCGCGGCCGTTCGACTGGGGCCGGCTGGCCCGTTCCGACGCCGAGGTGCCGGCATGACCATCTCGACAACCGCATTGTCCGTGATCGTGGTCATCGCCACCAGCGTGGCGACGCTGACCCCGATCCTGCTGATTGCCCTGTTTATCCGCGACTGGAAAAAAGGACGCCTCTGGTGAACTACACCGAAGATCCCCTGCACGTGCTCCACCCGAAAGACGGCGCCGCCGGTACCGACCGGCCGCGGGCGTTGCTGGATGCGGTGGAGGAAGACCCGGATCCGCTGCTGAAGCTGGCCGCCGCACACGTGGTCTCCAGCCAGCAGTTCAACCGCGAGGAACTGCTGCAGCTGTTCCGGCTGGCCGCGCAGTACGAGACCACGCCTGCCCTGATGCACCTGCCACTGGCGGGCAAGATCCTGATCAGCGCGTTCTACGAGCCGTCCACCCGCACGCGGTTGTCGTTCGAGAGCGCCTGGCACCGGCTTGGCGGCGCGGTGATGTCGATCACCGACCCCAAGAGCACCGGCATCGCCAAGGGCGAGTCGCTGGCGGACATCGCCGAGATGTTCAACAACTACGGCGACGTGCTGGTGCTGCGCTCCTCCGATGGCGAGGCCGCGCACAACATGCTGGAGAACCTGCGCATCCCGCTGGTCAACGCCGGCAACGGCATCGACGAGCACCCGACCCAGGCGCTGGCGGACGTCTACACCCTGGCCAAGTGGCGCCCGGAGCTGTTTACCGGCCCGGTCGCCCCGGAGGACCGCATCAAGGTCGGCATCATCGGGGTGCCCTCGCGCATGCGTACGGTGCGCTCGCTGCTGCGCCTGCTGAGCCTGTTCCCCGAGGCGATCGAAGAGGTCGTGATCATCTCGCGCGAGGACGAGAACTTCGATCCCGGCCAGCGCGAGGAACTGGCGGAGGCCGGCCTGAACCTGCGCGTGGTGCACGAGCTGGACCCGGTGCTGCCGGAGCTGGACGTGGTGTACATCAACGCCATCGCCTGGGTGGGCGATACCTTCGAGTCCATGGGTGAGGGCCTGAAGCTGGACCGCAACTCCCCGCTGAAAAAGGGCGCGATCATCATGCACCCGCTGGCGCGCGGTGCGGAGCTGTCGACGGACCTCGATGACACCCCGCACAACTGGTATTTCGCCCAGGCGCGCGGGGCGGTGTTCGTGCGCATGGCGCTGCTGACCAGCGTGGTCCGCCGTATCAGCGCGGTCATGGACACCCCGGAAGACTGAACCTCGCACTGAACTGAACCGCGAGTGGCGTGGCGCGCCGGAACGGACCGGGCCGCGCCCCGCTCGCACCGAACGGATAACCAAGGAGACATGCCATGTGTGGCATCGCCGGAATCTTTCACGCCGACCCGGACCGCAAGGTCGACCCGCAGACCCTGGTCAACATGGCCGCGATCCAGTATCACCGCGGTCCTGACGGCTTTGGCTACAAGACGCAGGACGACCGTGGTGTGGGATTCTCCCACGCGCGGTTGTCGATCATCGACCTCGACGAGAACCGCGGGCGCCAGCCGTTCTGCATGACCAACGGCGAGATTATGACCGCGGTTAACGGCGAGCTGTACGACTACAAGCGCATCCGCACCGATCTCACCTCGCGCGGGGTGAAGTTCCGCACCAAGAGCGATTCCGAGATGGTGATGCACCTGTACCAGCGCGAGGGGCTGGAGGACGCGGTGAAGCACTTTCGCGGGGAGTTCGCGATCTCGCTGTATGACCGCAAGCACGACCGGCTGATCCTGATCCGCGACCGCTTCGGCATCAAGCCGCTGTACTTCACCGAGGCCAACGGCAGTTTCGTGTTCGGCTCCGAACTGAAGGTGCTGTTCGCCAACCCCGATGTGCCGCGCCAGTTCTCCGATGATGGCCTGTACCACCAGCTGATGCAGACCATGGTGCCCGGCACCACCGCCTTCGAGGGCATCCAGCAGGTCAAGCCGGGCCACATGGTCATCGTCGAGCGCGCCCACGGCAAGCTGAAGATCCGCCAGGAGAAGTACTGGGACATGGACTTCCCGCTGGCCTCCGAGCGCCCGCCCGAGAGCGAGACCGACGAGAACTACTGGATCGAGGGCGTGCGCGAGAAGCTGATGGAGGCCGTCCAGCTGCGCCTGGAGGCCGACGTGCCGGTGGCCTGCTACCTCTCCGGCGGGATCGACTCCTGCATCACCCTGGGGCTGGCCTCGGCCAGCCAGCAGTCGCCGGTCAAGGCCTTCACCATCGGCTTCGACAACGACGACTACGACGAGACCGCGATCGCCCGCGAGATGGCCGAGAGTGTCGGCGCCGATCAGGACATCATGACCCTGAACGCCGACCACCTCTACGACAACTTCGAAGAGGCGCTGTGGCACGCCGAGCGCACCATCTACAACACCCTCGGCGTGGCCAAGCTCCTGATGAGCCGCCACGTGAACAAGGCCGGCTACAAGGTGGTGGTCACCGGCGAGGGCTCGGACGAGCTGTTCGGCGGCTACCCGGCGTTCCGCCGCGACATGTTCCTGCACGGGCTGGATACCCTGCCGGAGGCCGATCGTCAGGCCTGGCAGCAGATGCTGAACGAGTCCAACGAGCTGGTCTCCGGCGCGATGCTGGCCGAGGACGAGGTGGATGACCCCGAGTTCACCCGAATGATGGGCTTCACCCCGTCCTGCCTGCAGCCGTGGCTGGCCGCGTCTGACCACGTGCCGGGCCTGCTGCATCCGAAGCGCCGCGAGCGCATGCAGGGCTACCAGCCGGGCAAGGCGATCGCCGATGCCCTGGACAACGACATGCTGGAAGGCCGGCACCCGCTGGACAAGGCCCAGTACGTCTGGATCAAGACCATGCTGGAAGGCCAGATCCTGACCTGGGGCGGCGACCGCATGGACATGGCCAACTCGATGGAGGCGCGCCCGCCGTTCCTCGATCACCACCTGGCCGAGTTCGCCGCCCACCTGCCGCCGACCATGCGCATCAAGGGCCCGACCGAGAAGTACGTGCTGCGCGAATCGATGAAGGGCCTGCTGCCGAAGGTGCTCTACGAGCGCGAGAAGTTCGCGTTCATGGCCCCGCCGGCGCATACCGATCCGGTCAAGTGGGCGGCGATGAAGGCCCTGGCCGATCGCTACCTCGCGCCGGAGAAGGTCGAGGAGGCCGGTCTGCTGGATCCGGAGGGCGTGCGCCAAGTGTTCGAGCTGCACGAGTCCGAGGCCACCCCGGCCGCGACCCAGGTCCAGCTGGACGCGGTGATCAACCACATGATCGGGGTGCAGGT
This sequence comes from Thioalkalivibrio sp. ALE25, assembly GCF_000377285.1. NCBI lineage: Bacteria > Pseudomonadati > Pseudomonadota > Gammaproteobacteria > Chromatiales > Ectothiorhodospiraceae > Thioalkalivibrio > Thioalkalivibrio sp. ALE25. The sequence continues at coordinate 98,732 of NZ_KB897936.1, forward strand.
GCTGTACGAGAAGTTCGTGGCCACCGACATCCCGGCGCTGGCACAGCAGAAGGCCGAGGAGTTCGGCTGGCACGCCTGATTGCCGATGAACGGTCAGAGGCCCGGGAGAGTCCTTCCGGTGCCACACGAGAAGGCCCCGCGGATCGACCATCCGCGGGGCCTTTCATTTGTGCTGCCCGAAATGCCCGATCCGGCATCGCCGGCGGTGATGACGAACGGGGCTTGGCCCGCCGGTCCCCGTGGAACCCCCCAGACACAAAAAAGCCGCCGGCCCCGGAGGGCGCGGCGGCGGATGGCCTCGCGGCCCCGAGGGGCCGGAAGCGGACGCCTTACAGGCTGTAGTACATGTCGAACTCGATCGGATGGGTGGTCATGCGCATCTGCGTGACGTCTTCCATCTTCAGGTCGATGTAGGCATCGATCATGTCGTCGGTGAACACGCCACCCTGGGTCAGGAACTCGCGGTCCTGGTTCAGGGCTTCCAGCGCCTGGTCCAGCGAATGGCAGACCTGCGGGATGCCCTTTTCCTCTTCCGGCGGCAGGTCGTAGAGGTTCTTGTCCATCGCGTCGCCGGGGTGGATCTTGTTCTGGATGCCGTCCAGGCCGGCCATCAGCATCGCGGCGAATGCGAGATACGGGTTGGCGGTGGAGTCCGGGAAGCGCAGCTCGATCCGGCGCGCCTTCGGGTTCATCACGAACGGGATGCGCAGCGAGGCCGAGCGGTTGCGGGCGGAGTAGGCCAGCATCACCGGCGCCTCGAAGCCCGGCACCAGACGCTTGTAGCTGTTGGTGGACGGGTTGGTGAAGGCGTTCAGCGCGCGGGCGTGCTTGATGATGCCGCCGATGTAGTACAGCGCGGTCTCGGACAGGCCGCCGTAGAGGTCACCGGAGAACAGGTTCTTGCCGTCCTTGGACAGCGACTGGTGCACGTGCATGCCGGAGCCGTTGTCGCCGACGATCGGCTTGGGCATGAAGGTCGCGGTCTTGCCGTGGATGTGGGCCACGTTCTGCACCACGTACTTCAGGATCTGCACCTCGTCGGCCTTCTGCGTCAGGGTCGCCGGGCCCACGCCGATCTCGCACTGGCCGGCGGTGGCCACCTCGTGGTGGTGCACCTCGGTCTCCAGACCCATCTCGGTCATCACTTCGCACATGGTGGAGCGGATGTCGTGCAGGCTGTCGACCGGCGGGACCGGGAAGTAGCCGCCCTTCACGCCCGGGCGGTGTCCGATGTTGCCGTCCTCGTAGACGCGCTCGGAGTTCCAGGACGCCTCCTGGGAGTCCACGCGGCAGTAGGAACCGGACAGGCTGGTACCCCACTTCACGTCGTCAAAGATGAAGAACTCGTTCTCCGGACCGAATAGCGCGGTGTCGGCGATGCCGGTGCTCTGCAGGTAGGCCTCGGCGCGGCGCGCCAGGGAGCGCGGGCAGCGGTCGTAGCCCTGCATGGTGGCCGGCTCGACCACGTCGCAGCGGATGTTCATGGTCATGTCTTCGAAGAACGGGTCGATCACGGCCGACTCGGCGTCCGGCATCAGGATCATGTCGGACTCGTTGATCCCCTTCCAACCGGAGATCGAGGAGCCGTCGAACATCTTGCCTTCCTCGAAGGTCTCTTCGTCGATGTCGTGGGCCGGCATGGTCACATGCTGTTCCTTGCCCTTGGAGTCGGTAAAGCGGAAGTCGACAAAGCGCACTTCCTTTTCCTTGATCTGGTTCAGCACGTCGGCTGCGGACATGGGGATCTCCTTGGTCTTCACTTGAGTCTTCGATTTTGACCGGCCGGCCTGTTGGCCCCTGCACGGCTTCGTGGGTCATTATGCAGGCATCATGCCATCCGGCCCGATTCGGCCCGGGCGCGCGAAAAACGGGCACCCCGGGTGCCACGCCGCATCCGCTCTGCACCATCATGGTGCTTTGTAGGCACCATGATGGTGCTTGCCGGGGTGTGCCGCACCTAATGAGTGCACGGACGATAGAGTAGCGTGACCTCGCCCAGCATGTCGCCCACCTGCGGGTGGGCGTGCAGCCGGTCGGCCAGGGACCGGGCCCGCGCCTCCAGGTCCGGAGCCGCGGTTGCCCCGTCAAGGCGCAGGGTCAGTGTCATGTGCACGCGGCCGCCCAGGTAGTGCAGGGACAGGTGCTCCACCGCGTCCAGCTCCGGGGTGTCGGCCCAGGCCTCGCGCAGGGCCTCCACCAGTACCGGCCGTAACGGCAGCGTCGAGCTGCGCGCCTGCTCCGCGTCATTTTCCGGGTCCACGTGCACCGTGATGTCGTTGACCCGGTCATGCTCGTCGGTCACCGAATGGAACACCGCGTCGGCGATGCGGTGGCCCTCGGAGACCGAGATCATCGGCGCGACCTGGATGTGCACATCGGCCACCACGTCGCTGCCGTGGCGGCGGGTGCGCAGCATGTGCGCATCCTTCACCCCGGGCACGTCCAGGATGGTGCGGTGGATGCGATCCACCTTCTCCGGCTCCAGCGCGGTGTCGATCAACTCCGCCGCGGCGCGCACGATCAGGCGCCCGGCGATGTGCAGGATGAACAGCGCCACGATCAGCGCGGCGAGGGCGTCGGCCCACGGGTAGCCGGCCACCGCCGCGCCCACGCCGACCAGCACGAACAGCGACGAGATCGCATCGGTGCGGTGGTGCCAGGCGTTGGCGTCCAGCATGCGCGAGCGCAGGCGCTTCGCCACCCGATGGGTGTACTGGTACAGGCCTTCCTTGGCCACCAGGGTCAGCGCGGCAAAGAAGATGGCCATGTTCGCGGGGCCGGTCATGGCCTCGGGTTCGACCAGTCGGCTTCCGGCCGCCCACGCGATTCCCAGGCCCGCCAGCGCCAGAAAGACCCCGACGATCACCGTTGCCAGGGTCTCGATCCGGGCGTGCCCGTAGGGGTGGTCCTGGTCAGGGGAGGCGGACGCCTTGCGCGCGGCGAACAGCACGACACCGTCGGTCATCAGGTCCGACAGCGTATGCACGCCGTCCGCGACCAGCGCCTGCGAGTTCAGCAGCCAGCCGCTGACCAGCTGCGCCAGGGCGAGGAAGCTGTTCACGGTCGCGCCCACCAGCGTCACCCGGCGCGTATCCCGATAGCGCTGGCCGTTCTCCGCCGTCACCGTCGGTTCCGAATTGGAATGGGGCTCGCTCAGGGCCGCTCTCCCGAACCGGATCAAGCCTCCAGTATGGGCGCCTTCCCGGCTGGCGCAAAACCGACTGCCGCCACAGGGAAAGCGCCGACTCGCGCGGGCGTCTCCGTGTTTCGCGCTGACCCTGACGGTGGCCGCGGCCGAAGCCGGGCCGATATACTGTCCGCTTTGCCCTGACCCGGGATCCCGCATGGCGCACGAACGCACCCCGTCCAGCAGCAGCCCCACCTTCCAGGACCTGATCCGTCGCTTGCAGGACTACTGGAACGACCACGGCTGCGTGGTCCTGCAGCCCTACGACATGGAAATGGGGGCCGGCACCTTCCATCCGGCGACCTTCCTGCGCTCCATCGGGCCGGAGCCGTGGCGCGCGGCCTACGTGCAGCCCAGCCGCCGTCCTACCGACGGTCGCTATGGCGACAACCCCAACCGCCTGCAGCACTACTACCAGTTCCAGGTGCTGCTGAAGCCGTCGCCGCCGGACATCCAGGACCTCTACCTCGGCTCCCTGGAGGCGCTGGGCTTCGACACGCTCACCCATGATGTGCGCTTCGTCGAGGACAACTGGGAATCTCCGACCCTCGGCGCCTGGGGCCTGGGCTGGGAGGTCTGGCTGAACGGCATGGAGGTCACCCAGTTCACCTACTTCCAGCAGGTCGGCGGGCTGGACTGCCATCCGGTCTCCGGCGAGATCACCTACGGACTGGAGCGCCTGGCGATGTACCTGCAGGGGGTGGAGAGCGTGTTCGACCTCGTCTGGACCGTCGGCCCGGACGGCCGCCCGGTGACCTACGGCGACGTCTACCACCAGAACGAGGTGGAGCAGTCCACCTACAACTTCGAGCATGCCGATCGCGACGCCCTGTTCGCCGCCTTCGATCAGCATGCGAACGAGAGCGACCGCATGATCGAGCTGGGCCTGCCGCTGCCGGCCTACGAACAGATGCTGCGCGCCTCGCACAGCTTCAACCTGCTGGATGCCCGCGGTGCGATCTCGGTCACCGAGCGCCAGCGCTACATCCTGCGCGTACGCGAGCTGTCGCGAAACGTTGCGCAGAAGTATTACGAGTCGCGCGAGGCCCTGGGCTTCCCGCTGTGCGCCGATGACGACACCAACAAGCCCGACGCCGCCTGAACCCTATTTCCCGGATCGCGCGCCCTTGCGCGCGGTCGTGATGGACCCGACACGGACCCGACATGGCTGAAGCCCGCGAACTCCTGATCGAACTGGGCACCGAAGAGTTGCCCCCCGCCGCCCTGCCGCGCCTGCGTGATGCCCTGGCCGAGGGTCTGGCCAACCGGCTGAGCGAGGCCGGGCTGGAGCCGGGCGTGCCCGAGACCTTCGCCACCCCGCGCCGGCTGGCGGTGCTGTTCCCGGACGTCCCGGGGCAGCAGCCGGACCAGTTGCAGGAGCGTCGCGGCCCGGCTGTGGCCGCCGCCTTCGATGACGCCGGCGAGCCGACCAAGGCGGTGTTGGGCTTTGCCCGCTCCTGCGGCGTGGAGGTCGAGCGCCTGGAGCGCGAGACCACCGACAAGGGCGAATACCTGGTCTTTCGCCAGATGCAGCCGGGGCGCGCCCTCGGCGAGCTGCTGCCGGAGATGCTGGAGGCCGCGCTCGAAGCCCTGCCCACGCCCAAGCGCATGCGCTGGGGCAGCAGCCGCACCGAGTTCGTGCGCCCCGCGCACTGGCTGGTGGTCCTGCACGGGACCGAGGTGCTGGAGATGACGGTGCTGGAACAGACCGCCGGGCGGGCCACGCATGGTCACCGCTTCCACCAGCCCGGCGCGCTGGAGCTGAAGCGCGGCAACGACTACGCCGAGCGGCTGCGCAGCCCCGGCTTTGTCGAGCCGTCGTTCGAGGCGCGGCGCGAGAACATCCTGGCCCAGGTGCACGAACAGGCCAAGGCCCTGGGCGGGCGCGCACTGGTGGATGCCGACCTGCTGGACGAGGTGACCGCACTGGTAGAGTGGCCGGTGGCCCTGACCGGCGGCTTCGACCCGCGTTTCCTGGATGTCCCGCAGGAGGCGTTGATCTCCACCATGCAGGACAACCAGAAATACTTCCCGGTGGTCGACGAGGCCGGGCGCATGCAGCCGCACTTCATCGTCATCAGCAACATCGAGTCGCGGGACCCGCATGCGGTGCGCGACGGTAACGAGCGCGTGCTGCGCCCGCGCTTCGCCGATGCCGAGTTCTTCTGGCAGCAGGACCGCAAGAAGCGTCTGGAGGAACGGCTGGATGCGCTGGACTCCGTGGTGTTCGAGAAGCGCCTGGGCACGCTGCGCGACAAGTCCGTGCGGCTGGAGGCCCTGATGCAGCGCCTGGCCGGCCTGATGGGGCTGGATGCCGGGCTGGCCGCGCGCGCCGCGCGCCTGGCCAAGTGCGACCTGGTGACCCAGATGGTGTTCGAGTTCACCGAGCTGCAGGGCACGATGGGCCGCTACTACGCCCTGCACGACCGCGAGGACGAAGCGGTTGCGGCCGCGATCGAGCAGCACTACTGGCCGCGTCAGTCCGGCTCCGAACTGCCGGACGTCCCGCTGGCCCAGGCCCTGGCGCTGGCGGACCGGCTGGATACGCTGGTCGGGATCTTCGCGATCGGCAAGCAGCCCACCGGCACCAAGGACCCGTTCGCCCTGCGCCGCGCCGCGCTGGGGCTGGTGCGCATCCTGGTCGAGCGCGAACTGCCGCTGGCCCTGACCCCGCTGCTGCAGGCCGCGGCGGAGCCGATCCGCGAACGGGTGCCGGAGGCCGACCAGGCGGTGGAGCCGGTCCGCGAGTACATCCTGGAGCGCCTGCGCGGCTACCTGCTGGAGCAGGGCCAGGCGCACGAGACCATCGAGGCAGTGGCCGCGGTCGCGCCCGATACCCCGCTGGACTTCGTCCGCCGCGTGCGCGCGGTCAGCCTGTTCCGCGAGCGCCCGGAGGCCGAGGCCCTGGCTGCGGCGAACAAGCGCATCCACAACCTGTTGCGCAAGGCCGGCGAGGAGGCCGAGGCCGACCTCGACCCGGAGGCCCTGGCGCTGGACGAGGAGCGTCAGCTTTACCAGGGCCTGCAGGCGGTGCGTCCCGGCGTCGAGCAGGCGGTGGCCGATGGTGACTACCTGCACGCCCTGGGCGAGCTGGCGGGCCTGCGCGATCGCGTCGATACCTTCTTCGACCAGGTGATGGTGATGGCCGAAGATGCCGCCGAGCGGCGCAACCGTCTGGCCCTGCTGCGTGAACTGCGCCGCGCGTTCGAGACCGTGGCCGACATCGGCCGCCTGGCCACGGGATAGCGCCGCCGCATGCTGCCCCTGATCCGCGGTCTGCTGTTCCAGCTCGGGTTCATCAGCTCGATGCTGGTCTTCGGCGTGCTGGTGCCACCGCTGATCTGGCCGTTCTCGCGCCGCATCCGCTACCGGGTGCTGACGCAGTGGGGGCGCTTCAATGTCTGGTGGCTGCGGGTCACCTGTGGCGTGGACTACCGGGTGCGTGGCGCCGAACACATCGATGCGTCGCGCCCGCATGTGGTGCTGTCCAAGCATCAGTCGGCCTGGGAGACCGTCGCCTTCGTCGCGATCTTCCCGATGCAGACCTGGGTGCTCAAGCGCGAGCTGATGCGCATCCCGGTCTTCGGCTGGACGCTGGCGATGATCGATCCGGTGCCAATCGACCGCGAAGGCGGGCGCCAGGCGCTGGAGAATCTGGTCACCGAAGGCCGGCAGCGCCTCGACGAGGGCCGCTGGGTGATCGTGTTCCCCGAGGGCACGCGCGTGGCCCCGGGCGAACACGGGCGCTACCGTCAGGGCGGCGCGATGCTGGCCGCGCGTACCGGCTACCCGGTGCTGCCGGTGGCGCTCAACAGTGGCAGCTTCTGGCCGAAGAAGGGCATCCGCCGCTACCCCGGCACCATCGAGGTGGTGATCGGCCCGCCGATCGAGACCGCCGGGCGCAAGCCGGTGGAGGTGCTGGCCGAGGCCGAAGAATGGATCGAGACCACCATGGCCGGGATCGAGCCGCGTCCCGCCCGTCCGTCATCGGAGCCCGCACATGGCGAATGAACCCGTGATCAGCGCGCCGCTGGTCGAACTGCGTGACCGGACCATTTACCGCATCGGGGATGGTTCGCCGGCGGTCTGGCTGATCGACGACCTCGAACTGGGCGGGATCCTGGTCAACGCGCCGGCGTATTCGGAACCCCTGCTGGCGGCGATCCGGGCCATCACCAGGCCCGCCTACCTGTTCCTGCCCAGCCGCCATGGGGCACAAGACCTGGAGGCCTGGCGGGCGGCTGGCCTCGAGACCCTGGCGTTCGAGGCGGAGGCCCCGGCGATCCGCGCGGCCGGCGGCGAGGTCGATATCGCCTTCAACCGCAAGCAGCGCCTTTCGCGCACCATCGATTTCCTGCCGATGGCCGGGGTGACCGAGGGCACCTGTGCCCTGCGCCTGAAGAACCTGCCGGGCGTGGTGTTCTTCGGCCCGGCGCTGGCCCCGGGGGCGGATGGCTGGCCCACGCTGACCCAGAACCCGGAGGACCATTCCTTCGAGGCGCGCCTGTTCGGCGCCCTGGGCGTGAAGGACCTGAAGTTTGCCTATGCCTTCTGCGACCGCTTCGATCCCGCCACCACGCAGTATGGCCCGGACGCCGACCAGCACATCCAGGCCCGCATCGAGGCGGTATTCGACGAATAGCATCTTCGTAGGGGTTGGGTTGTCTTGGCCTGTAGGAGGCCAGCCCTCTGGCCGATGAGGTCGGGCCGCGCCGTATCGCTCAGGGGGCTGAGCTCCCACAGGGCAGGACGGAACCTGTGGCTGCAGGGGTCACGGAGCGAGCCGTGTATGGCGGTCAGGCGCGGGCGATCAGGCTCTGGATTACGTGGCCGGCGGCGGTCAGGCCGAAGATCGCGGGCAGGTAGGAGATCGTGCCGTTGACCGAACGCGGCCGGCCGCCGTCCCCCACCGGGCGGTGTTCGGTGCCCTTGCGCGGCTGTTCGATGGAGAACACCACGGGGTAGTCGAGATGCGCGCCCAGGCGCCGCAGGCGCTTGCGCATCTGGCGCGCGAGCGGGCACACGCGCGTCCCCGCCAGCGGCCCCACGCGCACGGCGGTGGGGTCGATGCGCCCGCCGGCCCCCATGCTCGAGATCACGCCCTGCCCGCGCGCCTGGGCCGTCGCGACCAGCGCGGCCTTGCAGACGATGGAGTCGATCGCGTCGAGCACGAAGTCGGCATCCTCCGGGACCAGGTCGCCGACGGTATCGGGCTGGAGGAAGTCGTGGCGGATCGTGAGCTCGATTTCGGGATCGATGTCGTGGATGCGGTTCGCCATGATCTCGGTCTTGGGTCGGTCCACGGTGGAGCGCAGCGCGACCAGCTGGCGATTCAGGTTGGAGGCGCCCACCACGTCGTGATCCGCCAGGGTCATGCGACCGACGCCGGCGCGGGCGATGGCCTCGGCGGCGTAGCTGCCGACCCCGCCGAGACCGGCGATGAACACATGCCGGTCCCGCAGGCCGGCCGCAACCTCGTGCCCCAGCAGCAGGTCGGTCCGTTCGGTGTAGGGATTGTGGGGGGCGGCGGGACTCATGCGTCGGGACCGGTCGGAAGCCGGAGGACCCGGCGTGCGTTTTGTGACGTGATTATAGCCATCTCTTCGGGATCCATGTCCCGCAGGGCCGCGAGCCGGCGATTGACCTCGGCCGTCATCGCCGGTTCGTTGCGCTCACCCTGATGTCCGGCCAGGGGCTGATCGGGCGCATCGGTCTCCACCACCAGGGCCTCCAGCGCCGCGTCGCGCACCACACGGTGCAGCTTCTTCGCCCGCTCGAAGGTCACCGGGCCGCCGATGCCCAGGCAGAAGCCCAGGTCGGCCGCCTGGCGGGCCTGCTGCGGGCTTCCGATGAACGCATGCAGGATGCCGGTCAGGCCTGGTTGCTGGCGCAGGCCCTTCAGCACCGCGTCCAGCGCGCGCCGGCTGTGGATGATCACCGGCAGGTCGCGTTCGCGCGCGATGGCCAGTTGCCGCGTGTAGAACCGCCACTGGCGGTCCCAGTCGAGACCCTCCTGATAGCCGTCCAGCCCGATCTCGCCGACCGCAATGGTCTCGGGGTGCGTGTCCAGCCAGGCCTCCAGGGCGTCGAGGTCCGCGTCCGCATGGTCCTGCAGGAAGATCGGGTGCAGGCCGTAGGCGACATGCAGGCCCGCGTGCTGGCGGTACAGGGCCTCCAGGTCCGGCCAGCGTGCCCGCGTAACGCCGGGCAGGACCAGCTCCTGAACCCCGGCGGCGCGGGCGCGGTCCAGCACGGCCGGGCGATCCGGATCGAACGCGTCCAGGTCCAGGTGGACATGCGTATCGATCAGGTTCATGGGGGGTGGCCTACGGACAGGGGTAGGTATAGCGGTCGTGGATGGCCTCGATGGCCTCCAGCACGGCGTCGGACAGGGTGATGTCCACGGTCGCGATGTTCTCGCGCAGCTGCTCCATGGTGGTCGCCCCGATCAGGTTGCTGGTCACGAAGGGCTGCTGGTTGACGAAGGCCAGCGCCAGCTGGGACGGGGTCAGGCCATGTTCGTGCGCCAGACGTGCGTACTCCGCGGTGGCGGCCAGGCCGGATTCGTTGCTGTAGCGCTGGAAGCGCTCGAACAGCGTCAGGCGTGCCCCCGCAGGCTTTGCCCCGTCCAGGTACTTGCCGGAGAGCATGCCGAAGGCCAGCGGCGAGTAGGCCAGCAGGCCGGCATCCTCGCGGATGGCCATCTCGGCCAGCCCGGCCTCGAAGCTGCGGTTGAGGAGGTTGTAGGGGTTCTGGATGGAGACGATGCGCTCGGACAGGCCACGGTCATGGGCGCGGATCCACTCCATGAAGCCCCACGGGGTCTCATTCGAGATGCCGATGGTGCGCACGCGGCCGCTCTCGACCACCGCCTTCAGTGCCGCCGCGGTCTCCTCGATCGGGGTCGCGGCATCATCCGGCTTGTGGGCGTAGCCGAGCTGGCCGAAGAAGTTGGTGGCGCGCGCCGGCCAGTGGACCTGGTACAGATCCAGGTAGTCGGTCTGCAGGCGCCGGAGGCTGTCGTTCAGGGCCTGCTCGATGTGTTCGCGATTCAGCTGCGGACCGCCGCGCAGGTAGTCGATCATGCCGGGGCCGGCGACCTTGCTGGCCAGCACCACCTGATCGCGGTTGCCGCGCTTGGCCAGCCAGTTGCCGATGTAGCTCTCGGTCAGGCCCTGGGTCTCCGCGCGCGGCGGGACCGGGTACATCTCGGCGGCATCGATCAGGTTTACGCCCTGGTCGAGGGCGTAGTCCAGCTGCTCGTGGGCCTCGGCCTCGGTGTTCTGCTCGCCCCAGGTCATGGTGCCCAGGCCAATCAGGCTGACCTCGATCTCGGTGCGTCCCAGTTTGCGGTATTGCATGCGGTCCCCTTGGCGGTTCAGGTGAACAGGGTCAGGACCCCGGTATAGCCGTACAGGCGGTTGGCGAAGATCTCGCCGTTGGCGAAGAAGCCGACCAGGGGCACGTCGCCCAGGTGTTTCTGCACGATGCCCAGTTCCGTGCCTTCCTGGGCGAACTGGTGGCGCCCGCGCCCCACGCAGGAGACATAGATCGCGCCGCGAATCCCGTTGGGCGCCTGGGCGCGGATCTGCTCCAGCATGCGCTCGAGGTCCTCGATGGCCGCCTGGCCGTCGCGGCGCACGAACAGGATCTGCGAGCCCGGCTCGAGCATCTCGCCGACGGCCAGCACCTGCTGGTCCAGGTCGATCCCGATGATGTTGCGCACGCGGTAGTCGCCGGTGTCCGACCCCGGGATCGGAAAGCCCACCAGGATGTAGCCCAGCGCCCGCTCCAGGTCGCGCGACAGCACATCGCCGATGATGCCCTTGAACGCCGGCAGGGCCTGCTGGCCGTCCAGGCGCACGATAATATTGCGCCAGGTCTCGGTCAGCTCGTGCTGGCCCGGGAGTGGCGTGCAGCCCTGGCTGTGGCGTGCGGCGATCGCGACATCGTCGCGCAGCGCCAGCCCGGTGATGCCGGAGGCGGCGACGCCGTCGGCGATCTGCACCACGCCGTCGTCCCCGGAGTTGACGCCGCCGGTCGCGAACCAGGCGGTGCGCTCGCCGATCTCGGTCAGGATGCCCTCCAGCCCTTCCATGCGCGGGTCGGCGTTGAGGATCAGCCGGCCCGGGGTCTGCGGGTCGAGGAACCCGTCGAGTTCCTTCACGAGCTCGTCGAAGCCGCGCACCGGGTGATAGATCACGCGGACGCTGGCGGCCGGAAACTCGCCGATCATCAGGGTCGCGCCGGTCTGTTCGTAGAGCTCGTCGTGCGGGCCGATCACGGCCATGGCCATGCCGCCGACGAAGTGATCCACCCCCAGCCCCTCGCGCAGGTGTTTCAGCAGGGTGCGGGCGTGGCGGCTGAGCGCATCGGAGAGGTAGATGAAACCGACACGCACCTGATCCCCGGCGCGCGGCGGCTGTTCGCCCAGCTCGGCGATCAGGGCGTCGGCCAGGGCCCGGGGTTCCTCGCCGCGGGCGGTGGCACTGCGAAAGGCATTGGTCATAAACCGAGTTGCTCCAGCATGCTGAGGGCCTCGTTGTCGTCGACCGGCAGGCCGGGGTGCGCGTTCAGGCCGCCGTCTTCGGTGAAGACCAGACGGGCGTGGTGGCGGGTGTCCAGTTCTTCCAGGAACCAGGCGATTTCCGAGGGATGCACCGCGTGGTCCCCGCGCATCAGGTGACGGACCAGGATGGCGTCCTCGCGCACGTCGAGAAACAGGGGCTGCGGCAGCTCCAGTGGCAGGATATGGGTCTGCACCAGCCACTCCACGGGGCTCGGCCGCCGTCGTGGCAGCGGGCGGCTGTCGATGCGGAAGTGCCCGCCGCCGCCCGGCTGCTTCAGGAGCTCCTCCAGCCAGTCGCCGGTGAAGCCCTGGTGAACGATCAGCGAGCGACCGGTGTAGCGGCCGCGAAAGCGCTCCATCTGCTGGGCCGGCCGCGGCCCGAAGAGTCCGAACACGCCTACTCCGTCCTGTCCGTTAAAGCCTGAATCCTAGCGGAATGGCGGGCCCGAAACGAAAAAAGCCCCGCCGGAGCGGGGCTGGGGAACTTCCCGGGAGCCGGGGAGACGCCGGGCGGGCGCCTCCCGGCAAATCAGCCGCGACGCGACAGCATGTCGTGGATGATCGGGCCGAGGATGACCTCCATCGCGAAGCTCATCTTCCCGCCCGGGACCACCAGGGTTTTGGGGTTGGACATGAAGGAGTCCGGGATCATGTTCAGCAGGTAAGGGAAGTCGATGCCGAACTTCGTCGGGTCCTTGAAGCTGATCACCACCATGGACTCGTCCGGGGTCGGGACCGCACGGGCGATGAACGGGTTGGAGGTGTCCACGGTCGGCACGCGCTGGAAGTTGATGTCGGTGTAGCCGAACTGCGGGGTGATGTAGTTCACGTAGTCCGGCATGCGGCGCAGGATCGTGTCCACGATGGCCTCGGCGGAATACCCGCGCTCGGCGTTGTCGCGGAAGATCTTCTGGATCCACTCGAGGTTCACGATCGGCACCACGCCGATGCCCAGGTCCACGTGCTGCGCGGCGTTCACGTTACCGTCAACGACCAGGCCGTGCAGGCCCTCGTAGAACATCAGGTCGGTGCCCGGCTGGATCTCTTCCCAGGGGGTGAACTCGCCCGGGCCCAGGTTGGTGCCCAGGCGCTCGTTGTGCTGCGCGGCTTCCTCGTCGGAATGCAGGTAGTAGCGCTTCTCGCCCTGGCCGGTCTCGCCGTAGGTCTTGAACAGGCCCTCGATGCGATCGAACAGGTTGGCCTCCGGGCCAAAGTGCGAGAAGTGGTGATTGCCCTCGTCCGCGGCCTTCTGCATGGCCTCCTTCATCGCCTTGCGGTCATAGCGATGGAAGCTGTCGCCCTCGATCACGACCGGGTTGATCTGCTCGCGACGGAAGATCGACTCGAAGGAGCGCTTGACGGTGGAGGTGCCGGCACCCGAGGAACCGGTCACCGCAATCACGGGATGCTTCTGGGACATGGGATTTCTCCTTGCAAACGGGTTGCACAAAGGTCGTTGAAAGAAAGCCTAGAAAATCAGATTGAGCATGAACATGGCGACCACGGCGAACAGGATGGTCATGATGCCGCCGGCCTTCATATAGTCCTTCACCCGGTAGCCGCCGGGGCCCATGATCAGGGCGTTCACCTGGTGGGTCGGGATCAGGAAGGAATTCGAGGTCGCGATCGCGACGGTCAGCGCGAACACGCGCGGGTCGGCGTCCATGCCCGCGGCCTGCGCGGCGATCGCGAAGTTGATCGCCAGCGGCACCAGCAGCACGGTCGCGCCGACGTTGGACATGACCAGAGTGAAGAACGTGGCCAGCGCGAAGATCGTCGCCTGCAGCACCCAGGGCGGCACGGTCCCCAGCATCTCGAGCGTGTTCTGCGCGATCCATGCCGCGGTACCGGTGTTCTCCACCGCCATCCCCAGCGGGATCAGCGAGGCGAGCAGGAACACCGTCTTCCAGCTTACCGCGCGATAGGCACTGTCGAGGCTGATCACGCCGGTCAGGATCATGCCCAGCGCGCCGGTCAGCAGGGCCACCGACAGCATCAGGTCGGTGAACACGATCAGGCCCACGGTCAACGCCAGGAAGAACAGGGCATGCGGCACCTTGGACGGGCGCAGTTCCTCGTGCGGGTAGTCCGAGGTGATCACCACGAAGTCGCGATCCTGTTCCAGGCGCGCCAGGGATTCCCAGGTGCAGTGCACCACCAGGATGTCGCCCGGTTCCAGCGGGATGTCGCGCAGGCCCTCGCCATAGGTCTCGTTGCCGCGCTGGATGCGCATCACCGACAGCCCGTAGGTCTGGCGCATGGCCAGCTCGGTCACGGTCTTGCCCGCCAGGTTCGAGCCCGGCGCGATCGCCACCTCGGCGACCCCGGAACGTCCGCTGTCCAGGGCGTTGGCGAACACGTCCAGATTCGTCGAGGGGCGCTTGCGCGTGCCCTCGCACAGCTTTTCCATCCGCGCGGGGCTGGCCAGCACCGCCAGATGCGAGTTGGCCTGAATCTCGTAGCCGGTCCACGGCGCCATGCGCAGCTCGTCGCGGACGTAGGTCCCGACGATCGCGATGCCGGTCTCGCGTTCGATCTCGGCCACCGTGCGCCCGACCATTGGGTCGTTTTCCGGGACGAACAGCTCGTGGATCTCGTAGGACAGGCCGTACACGCGCTGGAAGTAGTCCTGCGCGTTCTCGCGCTGCGCCGACTTGGTCTTGACCGAGGGCAGGACGAAACGCCCCAGCAGCACGAAATAGATGATCGCCGTGGCCAGCAGGGCCAGGCCGATCGGGGTCACGTCGAACAGCTGGAACGGCTCCATGTCGGAGGGCAGCAGGTCGTTCAGCAGGATCAGCGGGCTGGAGCCGACCAGGGTGATGGTGCCGCCCACGATCGCCGCGAAGCCCATCGGCATCAGGAGGCGCGACAGCGGGATGTTCAGGCGGTTGGAGATGCGGCTCATCACCGGCATGAACAGCGCGGCGGCGCCGATGTTCTGCATGAAGCTGGAGATCACGCCGACCGTGCCGGAGACCGTCGGGATGATGCTCTTCTCCGTGGTGCCGCCCACCCGCATGATGAACGCCGCGACCTTGTGCATCACGCCGGTCTTGTCCAGGCCGGCGCCGATAATCATCACCGCGATGATCGAGATCACCGCGTTGGAGGCAAAGCCGCTGAACAGTTCCTCCTGGCCGACCAGCATCCCGAGGCCCGGCACCAGCGTCAGCAGGCCCAGCAGCACCATCACCGAAATGGCCGCGAGGTCCACCCGGATGATTTCGGATACAAACAGGAAGATCGTGAACGCGAGCAGCGCGAGCACCACGATCATCTCGGTGGTCAGCGTAAGGTTTTCCATGTTCCAGTCGTGTCCTGAAGACCCGCGCCGGACGGCGCGTGGCCGGAAGCCGAAGGGGACGCGCGCCGGGCGCGGGCGCCGAGGCGGGTCGGAGGAAACGGGTTCCGCCTTTCCCTTGAAAGCGCGGGATTATTTCATCCCGCGGGCACGGACGCAAAAAACGCGCCGTGGATGGCTGCGCCATGGCACTCGCCGTGCTGGCGTTTGCCGGCATGTCGGTTATGCTGAGCAAAAAGTCCAGGTGGAGACCCCGCATGTCCGAATCCGATGCCCCGCTGTGCCGTTTCGAGACCATTGTCCTGGCGACGGATGGTTCCGAATTCAGCGTAGCCGCCGAGAATGTGGCGCTGGACCTGGCGCAGCGCTGCGGCGCGCGCCTGGTGGTCGCCCGCATCATTCCCACGGACACCCAGCACGACGCCCTGTCGCCGCCGCGCAGCCACGAGGCGAGCGTGGCCGGCCAGGCCGATCTGGATGCGCTGGAGAAGCGCGCCCGCGAGGCGGGCATCGACGCCTCGATGATCCTGCGCCACGGGGTCGACCGGCATCAGGAGATCGTCGCCATTGCCGAGGAGTACAAGGCCGGCCTGATCGTGATCGGCCGGCGTGACCGGGGCGATCTGTCACGCCTGATGGTGGGCGACGCCACGCGCAAGGTAATCGGTCTGGCGCCCTGCAACGTGATGGTCGTCCCGCGCGGTGCCGAGGCCCCGCACCGCGGGCTGCTGGTCGGGACCGACGGCTCCGACCTGGGCGACCAGGCGGTACGGGCCGCGATCGAGCTGGCGGGTTACTGCGACCTGCCCCTGACGATCGCCACGGTGGCGGTACCGGGCCAGAGCGACGAGCGCCGCCAGGAGGGCGTGGAGGCGGTTCAGCGCCTGCAGGGCGAGGCGCGCGAGCAGGGCCGGAAGGCGGATGCCACCACCGAGGAAGGCCGGCCGGAGCTCGCGCTGGTGGAGATCGCCCGGCGCGACCAGCGCGACCTGATCGTGCTCGGCAGCCATGGCCGCACCGGCCTCAAGCGCCTGCTGATGGGTAGTGTCTCCGAGCGCGTGATCGGCGGGGCCGAGTGCCCGGTGCTGGTGGTCAAGAACGCCTCAGGGAAACCCTGAAATCAGCGTTTCCCTGAGGCCTCAGGCGGGTTCGTTCGTCCGCCGGTAGAGCAGATCGGCGACCTGATGGCCGCGGCCGACCCCGCGGCGCTCGAACTTCGTCACCGGGCGTTCCGGTGGCCGACCCGGGGCCGGAACCGGGCCGTCTGGCGCGAACCACGGCGCGCATTCCTGCATCACCGCGATCATGTGCTCGGCGTACTCGGCCCAGTCGGTGGCCAGGTGCAGCCGCCCGCCCGGCCGGATACGCGTCGCCAGATGGCGCACGAAGGCCGGCTGGATCAGGCGCCGCTTGTGGTGGCGCTTCTTGTGCCAGGGGTCGGGGAAGAACACCTGTACGCAGTCCAGGCTGCCCGGCGCCAGATAGTGCTCCAGCAGTTCCACCGCATCGGCGTCGCTGACGCGCACATTGGTCAGCCCGCGCTGTTCCACCTCGCGCAGCAGATGCCCGACCCCGGGCCGGTGCACCTCGGTGCCGATGAAGTCACGTTCCGGCTGCTGTTCCGCCTGCTCGGCCAGGCTCTCGCCGTCGCCGAAGCCGATCTCCAGCGTGACCGGTGCCGTGCGCCCGAACACCTCTGCCAGATCCAGCGGCGCGGCAGGCTCCGGGAGCTGCAGGCCGAAGCGCGGCAGCAGTTCGTCCAGCGCGCGCTGCTGGCCCGGCGTCAGCCGGCCCTCGCGGCGCACGAAACTGCGTATGCGCCGGTAGAACGGTCTGCCGTCGGAAGCGGAATCGATCGTTTCGTCCATGTTCAGCTGAAGAACAGGCCGGTCTGCGGCGAGGAGGCCGAGGCGTAGCGGCGTGGCGCCATGCGCCCGGCAAGGAAGGCCTGGCGCCCGCCGATGATCGCGTGGCGCATGGCCGAGGCCATCATCACCGGGTTGTCGGCGGCGGCGATGGCGGTGTTCATCAGGACGCCGTCACAGCCCAGCTCCATCGCGATGGCGGCATCCGATGCGGTACCGACGCCGGCATCCACCAGCACGGGGACCGTGGCGTTTTCGACGATCTCGCGGATGTTGTAGCGGTTCTGGATGCCCAGTCCGGAGCCGATCGGCGCGGCCAGCGGCATGATCGCCAGGCAGCCGATCTCTTCCAGGCGCTTCGCCAGCAGCGGGTCGTCGGTGGTGTAGACCATTACGTCGAAGCCCTCGGCGACCAGGGTCTCGGCGGCCTTTACGGTCTCGAAGACGTCCGGGTACAGGGTCTTCTCGTCGCCCAGCACCTCCAGTTTCACCAGGTTGTGCCCGTCCAGCAGCTCGCGTGCCAGGCGGCAGGTGCGGACCGCGTCCTCGGCGGTAAAGCAGCCGGCCGTGTTCGGCAGCAGCGTGTAGCGCTCCGGCGAGATCACGTCCAGCAGGTTGGGTTCGTCCGGATTCTGGCCGATGTTGGTGCGGCGGATGGCGACGGTCACGATCTCCGCGCCGCTGGCCTCGATGGCATCGCGGGTCTGGTCCAGGTCGCGATACTTGCCGGTGCCCACCAGCAGGCGGGAGGTGAACTCGCGCGAGCCCACGCGGAAGAGATCGTCGGCAGACGCGGCGGCCGGTTCGGTCATGGTAATTCCTTCGTTGAATGTAGTTACGGACGGGGGCTCGGACTCATCCGCCCCCAATCGCCTGCACGATCTCCACGCGATCGCCGGGATACAGTGGGTGCGCGGCGTGTTCGCTGCGCGGCACCAGCTCCTCGTTGACCTCCACTGCCAGGCGCCGGCCACCGAGGCCGCGTGCCTCGATCAGCGTGGCCAGCGTGGCCTCGCGATCGTCGGGGAGCTCGAAGGGTTCGCCGTTCAGCTGGATCTGCATGGTTCGTCGTCCGGCGTTCAGGACCGTTGAGCCGGAGGCCGACAAGGCCTACAATCGCCGGCTCAAGCGGGTGTAGTTCAATGGTAGAACGGGAGCTTCCCAAGCTCTTAATGTGGGTTCGATTCCCATCACCCGCTCCATCTTTTCGTATTCTATCAGGCTTCCCGGCCGTATCGATCGCCTTGACCTGTCTCCGGGGCGGGATATGGACTTGCTCCAGAGCCCTGTTATATCTTCGGAATCATGAACATCGACTCCCACAATCCGGATCTGCTGTCGGTCGACGCGGCGCGCGAGCTCCTGCGCGAACATGCGATTTCCCCGACCGAGCAGCGCGTCGAGATTGCCCGCGTGATGTTCGCCCGCCATCAGCACCTCAGCGCCGAGCAGATCCTCGCGCAGTTGGTGCGGCATTCCTCGCGGGTCTCCAAGGCCACGGTCTACAACACCCTGAACCTGTTCGCCGAGAAGGGCCTGGTACGCGAGGTCCTGATCGACCCCGCGAAGCTGTTCTACGACTCCAACCTGAATCCGCACCACCACCTGTTCCATACCGATACCGGGGAACTGGAAGACGTGGACCCGGCGCGGATCGACATCTCCGACCTGCCCCCGCTGCCGGAAGGCAAGGAACTGCAGGGTGTGGATGTCGTCATTCGTGTGGGCAGCCGGCGCTCCTGAATCCGGTCGTCCGGCCCCGCCGGATTGTGGTCGATCCCGGCCCCCGCTATCATGTCGCGCTTCGCCGGTGTAGCTCAGTTGGTAGAGCAATCGATTCGTAATCGATAGGTCGGAGGTTCGACTCCTCTCGCCGGCACCATTTTCCCCTGCGCCCGGTGCGGCGCGTCTGCGTCAGTTTCGGCCGCCGCGCTGCGGGCGACCGCCGCCGGAGCGCGGGCCACCCCGGCCACCTCCGCGCCGATCGTCGCGCGGCTTGCGCGGACGCGGCTTCGGTTTCACGGCATCCTGGAACAGCCGCTCGGGGTCGACGCTCGCGGTGGGGATGCGCTCGCCCAGATAGCTCTCGATGTCCGGCAGGTAGAAGGCCGAGTCCTCGCAGCCGAAGCTGATCGCGTCGCCCTCGGCGCCGGCGCGGGCCGTGCGCCCGATGCGGTGCACGTAATCCTCGCCGGACTGCGGCAGGTCAAAGTTGAAGACGTGACTGACCGCGGGGATGTGCAGCCCGCGCGCGGCGACATCGGTCGCCACCAGAAAGCGGTACTCTCCGGTGGCGAACTGTTCCAGCAGGGTCTGGCGCTTGCGCTGCGGCACGT
Source organism: Thioalkalivibrio sp. ALE25 (assembly GCF_000377285.1). Lineage (NCBI taxonomy): Bacteria > Pseudomonadati > Pseudomonadota > Gammaproteobacteria > Chromatiales > Ectothiorhodospiraceae > Thioalkalivibrio > Thioalkalivibrio sp. ALE25. The sequence goes on from NZ_KB897936.1 coordinate 117,993, forward strand.
CCCCCGACAGCAGCGCGGCCTTCTGCGCGTTCGCGTTCAGCCAGTCGCAGACCTTCTCGGCGCCATGCTTGGTGTTCACGAACACGATCGCGCGCTCGGGCTCCAGGTCACGCGCGAGCCCTAGCAGCAGCGGGATCTTCTCGTCGTTGGCCGGGTAGTAGATCACCTGGCGCACGCGGTCCGCGGTCAGGGTCTCGGCCTCGACCTGGACCTTCTCCGGGTTGTTCATGTGCTCGAAGGCCAGCTCCATCACGCGGTAGGACAGCGTGGCCGAGAACAGCATGGACAGGCGCTCGCCGGGGGGTGCGCAGCGGCGCATCAGGAAGCGCACATCCTTGATAAAGCCGAGATCGAACATGCGGTCGGCCTCGTCCAGCACCACCACTTCGGTGTATTTGAGGCCGAAGACCTTCTGTTTGAAGTAGTCGATGATGCGCCCCGGTGTCCCGATCAGGATGTCCGCCCCGGCCTCGAGCTGCTCGCGCTGCGTGTCGTAGCCGGTGCCGCCGTAGGCCAGGGCCAGCTTCAGCCCCGTCTCCGCGCCCAGCGACTCGGCATCCTTGTGGATCTGGATGGCCAGTTCGCGGGTCGGCGCCAGGATCAGGGCGCGCACGTCCGTGGGGCGGCGGTTCGGCGAGGGCGCCTGGCGCAGCAGCCGGTTGAAGGTCGCGATCAGGAAGGCCGCGGTCTTGCCGGTCCCGGTCTGCGCCTGGCCGGCGACGTCGCGCCCGGCCAGGGCGATCGGCAATGTCTGTGCCTGGATCGGGGTGCAGGTCTCGAAACCGGTGGCGCGGATGCCCGCCTGGACGGGTTCGGGCAGATCGAGCTGGTCGAAGCGGGGCGTGTCCTGGACGGTTTCGGTCATCGGGTTCCTCGGGTGCTGCCTGTTACTTGAACTGTCCGGCGCTGATCGTCGATAGTAAGGCCGAGCAGCCGGCGGTGCGGGCTGTTCCCCCAACCCAAGTCATGAGGGCTCGGAGTGAGCGACAAAATTGTTTACACATCGGACGCCGGTTTCGACGAGGACGTCCTGAAGGCCGACCAGCCCGTCCTGGTGGACTACTGGGCCGAGTGGTGCGGTCCCTGCAAGATGATCGCGCCCATTCTGGACGAAATCGCCGAAGAATACGCCGGCAAGGTCAAGGTCGCCAAGCTGAACATCGACGAGAACCCGTCCACGCCGCCGAAGTTTGGCATCCGCGGGATCCCGACGCTCATGCTGTTCAAGGGCGGCGATGTCGAGGCCACCAAGGTCGGTGCCCTGTCCAAGTCGCAGCTGACCGCGTTCCTGGACCAGCACCTGTAATATCCGCGCCTGGCGGTCCGCCGCCAGGCCCAGCAGGCGCATGGCTTCGCCGGGCTTGCCCCGCGCCGCCGCCTCGCTTACCATCGAACGAGTTCGAGTGGCCGCCAGGCCATTCCCTGCCTCCTTCCAGTCAATCCGTGCGGCCACCCCCGGTCGCCGATCATCCACGTTGAATACAGCACCCCACGCATGAATCTGACCGAATTGAAGCGGATGTCCGCTGCCGATCTCGTGGCCTTCGCCGAAGAAAAGGGCATCGAGAACATGTCCCGCGCGCGCAAGCAGGAGATCATCTTTGCCCTGCTCAAGGCCCACGCCAAGAGCGGCGAGGCCATCTACGGCGACGGCGTCCTCGAGATCCTCTCGGACGGCTTCGGCTTTCTGCGCAGCGCCGACAGCTCCTACCAGGCCGGCCCGGACGACGTCTACGTCTCGCCCAGCCAGATCCGCCGCTTCGGCCTGCGCACCGGGGACACCATCTCCGGCAAGATCCGCCCGCCCAAGGACAACGAGCGCTACTTCGCGCTGCTGAAGGTCTCGGAGATCAACTTCGAGCCGCCGGAGAACGCCAAGCACAAGGTGCTGTTCGAGAACCTGACCCCCCTGCATGCCAACGAGCGCATGCGCATGGAGCGCGGTAACGGTTCCACAGAGGACATCACCGCCCGCGTGATCGACATCGTCGCGCCGTTCGGCAAGGGCCAGCGCGGCCTGATCGTCTCTCCGCCCAAGGCGGGCAAGACGCTGATGCTGCAGAACATCGCGCAGAGCATCGCCGCCAACTACCCCGAGTGCTACCTGATCGTGCTGCTGATCGACGAGCGCCCGGAGGAGGTCACCGAGATGGACCGCATGGTCCAGGGCGAGGTCGTCTCCTCCACCTTCGACGAGCCGGCCCAGCGCCATGTGCAGGTCGCCGAGATGGTGATCGAGAAGGCCAAGCGGCTGGTCGAGCACAAGCGCGACGTCGTCATCCTGCTGGACTCCATCACCCGCCTGGCGCGCGCCTACAACACCGTGGCGCCGAGCTCCGGCAAGGTGCTGACCGGCGGCGTGGACGCCAACGCCCTGCATCGCCCGAAGCGCTTCTTCGGCGCCGCGCGCAACGTGGAAGAGGGCGGCAGCCTGACCATCCTCGCCACCGCGCTGGTGGATACTGGCTCCAAGATGGACGAAGTGATCTACGAAGAGTTCAAGGGCACCGGCAACATGGAGGTGCACCTGGAACGCCGCATCGCCGAGAAGCGCATCTACCCGGCGATCAACGTGAACCGCTCCGGCACCCGCCGCGAGGAACTGCTGACCGCCCCGGACGAGCTGCAAAAGCTCTGGATCCTGCGCAAGTTCCTGCACGGCATGGACGACATCGAGGCCATGGAATTCCTGCTCGGCCGCATGCAGTCGTCCAAGACCAATTCCGAATTCTTCGACCAGATGAAGCGCAGCTAGGGAAACACTGATTAATGTGCCCGCTCGCGCTCGAGTCGCTTTTGCGTGCGAACAAGGCGCGGTGACTGCCGTGCAGTCACTCTGCACAAGGGAGCCGCAACGCCGTGCGCGCGCCCGTTTTTGATAACAACGGGCGGCCGAGCCCCTGCTTTCAATGATTTGTGGGGTTGGCACCCCAGGTTCCCCGATCCTGCGTTGCGGCCCTTGCCGGTAGAACCACTACCGGCTACGCACCGCGCCTTGTCTCGGAAAACCTGGGGTGCCAACGCGAGCGGGCACATTAATCAGTGTTTCCCACGCTGCGCCCCGCCGTGGCCGCCTCTGCCTCGAAAGGCAAGGGCGGTTCACAGGAAGGTTCGAAGAACAGAAGGTTTCAGGGGTATCCGGGCAGGGCCGAGGCCTCATGGGTCGGCCCATCGTCGGAGGCTGTTACAGGCCCATTTTGATCCGTTCTTCCCGTCTTTATGCCTTCCTGTAGGTTGCCTTTTGGTGTTCAGCCCGAGACGGGTTCGAAGCTGATCAGGCGGTCCAGGCGCCACCACTGCCGGCGGCCCGCGGTGTCGCGCAGGATCAGGTATTCGGCACCGCGCCGGGTGCGCAGGTCCAGCGGGCGCACGATCGCGATCCGGTCCATCTCGCCGCGCCGCCAGTGCGTGCGCAGAAACTGCCCGCGCACGATCGCCAGCTCCAGCTCGGAGTAGCGCTCGCAGGCAATCGGGGTATAGGGCGGCGCTTCGCTCACTCGCCCTCCCGTCGGGCCTCGATGCGCGGGATCTCCTCGTCGCCGGCATCCTCGCGGCGGAACACGATCGGGGCACAGCACACCGCGCAGTCCTCGATCCACTCGCGGTCGTTACTGACCATGTCCACCGTGGTCTCGCCGGGCTCGCCGCACCAGGGGCAGGCAAAACCGACAAACTCGACGGGACGCATCATCGACCCTCCTCCCGGCGCGCGGGCCAGGCGATCGGCGTGGCAACCGAGTCCTGCGGTGTCCCTTCCGGAAGAAAACGTTCCAGCACGTTGTTGAGAAACGCCAGGCCCCGTTCCGTGGCCTGCAGCCGTTCCGGATCCGCGACCAGCAGCCCGTCCGCGCGCAGTTCCGAAAGTGCGGGTTCCAGCATCGCCAGTGGCAGGCCGCAGCGCGCCTCGAAGCTCGCCGCCGGCACGCCCTCCACCAGCCGCAGCGCGTTCAGCAGGAACTCGAAAGGCCGCTCCGCCGTGTCCACGGCCTGATCCTTGTGCGCCTGCGGCGCGGCCAGCCAGGCCTCGGGCTGGCGCGGCTTCATGCGGCGCAGGATCGCGCCCTGATGGACCTGCGTCAGCTTGCCGTGGGCCCCGGCCCCGATGCCGAGGTAATCGCCGAAGGTCCAGTAGTTGCGGTTGTGCCGACATTCCTGCCCCGGACGTGCATAGGCGGATACCTCGTATCGAGTATAGCCAGCCGCCGCCAGATGGGACTGGCCGCGGGCAAACAATTCCTCGATCGTCGCATCCTCCGGCAGCTCGGGCGGGCGTGCCGCGAACAGGGTGTTCGGTTCCAGGGTCAGTTGATACCAGGAGATATGTCCCGGGTCCTGCTCGATCGCCGCCTGCAGATCCGCGATCCCGGCCGCGACCGACTGCCCCGGCAGACCGAACATCAGGTCCAGGTTGATCGCCTCGAAGCCGGCGGCACGGGCATGCTCCACCGCGCTCAGGGCCTCCGCCGCACCGTGGATGCGCCCCAGGCGCGCGAGCATCGCGTCGTCGAAGCTCTGGATGCCCAGCGACAGCCGGTTGACCCCCGCCTCGCGGTAGCCGCGGAAGTAGGCGCGGTCGGCGGTCCCGGGGTTGGCCTCCAGCGTTACCTCGCAGTCCGGTCGCAGCGGCAGCCGGGCGCGCAGGCCGGAAAGCAGCACATCCAGCGCCTCCGGCGGGAACAGGCTGGGGGTGCCGCCGCCAATGAAGACGCTCTCCAGCCGCCGGCCCCAGATATCCGGTAGCTGGCCTTCCAGGTCGCGCAGCAGCGCGTCCACGTAGTCATCGAAGGGCGGCTCGCCGCGCGGCTCGTGCGAGTTGAAGTCGCAGTACGGGCACTTGCGCACGCACCAGGGCAGGTGCACATACAGCGCCAGGGGCGGCGGATGGGTCAATGCGGCAGTCATGTGCGAAGCATAGGCGAGGGGGCGGGTGGCGTCGAAAGGACCCAGTCCCGCCATTGCGGCCTTGCGCGCCGGTGGTCCCCTGCCGACCGCCACAGCGCTGCGCGCCTCGCGATGACGGGGACAGGAAGCACAGTCATCGCGAGCGCCGCAGGCGCGTGGCGATCTCCCCGGCCTGACCCCGACGCGGGTCCGAACATGCGCCGGGGTGTCGTCAGGAGGTTGCCACGGCCCCTGTGGGGCCTCGCAACGACGGGAAGTCCCCGTCATCGCGAGGCGCGCAGCGCCGTGGCGATCTCTCCGGGTGGCCCCGGTGCCGGGCGGTGCGGGATGTCAGGCCGGCGGGTTGCCCATGCGCTCGCGCAGGGCGCCCCCGAGTTCTTGCAGGGCCTGACCGCGATGGCTCAGGCGGTTCTTGGTCTCCGGGGGCAGTTCGGCCGAGGTGCAGCCCTCCTGGGGCACGAAGAACAGGGGGTCGTAGCCAAAGCCCTCGGCGCCGCTGGCCTGTTCCGCGATGCGCCCGGGCCACACCCCCTGGGCGATGATCGGCGCCGGATCCTCGGCATGCTCCAGGTACACCACGACCGCGCGGAACCGTGCGCCGCGCTGTTCCGGCGGTACGCCGGCCAGTGCCTCCAGCAGCTTGGCGTTATTGGCCGCGTCGTCGCCATCGGGGCCGGCATAGCGCGCGGAGTAGATCCCCGGCTGGCCGTGCAGGGCATCGACCTCCAGCCCGGAGTCGTCGGCAATCGCCGGAAGCCCGGTGTGGCGGGCGGCGTTACGCGCCTTGAGGATCGCGTTCTCCACGAACGTCAGGCCGGTCTCGTCGGCCTCGGGCACGGCGTGCTCGGACTGTGCCTCGACCGCCAGCCCCAGCGGTTCCAGCAGGGCGCGGATCTCGCGCAGCTTGCCGGGGTTGCCGGTGGCCAGGACGACACGGCGCGGCTCGCCCATGATCAGCCCTCGGCCAGCACGGCGCGCTGGGCCTCGCAGATTTCCTGGATGCCCTTCTCGCCCAGGTCCAGCATCTGGTCCAGCTCGTCGCGGCGGAAGGCGTGGCCCTCGGCCGTGCCCTGGATCTCGATCACGCCCCCGGCCTCGTTCATCACCAGGTTCAGGTCGGTCTCGGCCTGCGAGTCCTCATCGTAGTCGAGGTCGAGTACTGGTTCACCGCCGCAGATGCCCACCGAGATCGCGGCGACCTGGCCGTGCAGCGGATCCTTGCGGATCAGGCCCTGCTCGCGCGCCTTGCGGATGGCGTCGTGCAGCGCCACGTAGGCCCCGCTGATGGAGGCGGTGCGGGTGCCACCATCGGCCTGGATCACGTCGCAGTCGACGATGATCTGGCGCTCGCCCATGGCCTCCAGGTCCACCACCGCGCGCAGCGAGCGGCCGATCAGGCGCTGGATCTCCATGGTGCGGCCGCCCAGCTTTCCGCGCGCGGCCTCGCGCACCATGCGGTCATGGGTGGAACGCGGCAGCATGCTGTATTCGGCGGTGACCCAGCCGCGGCCCTTGTTCTTCAGCCACGGCGGCACGCGCGACTCCACCGTGGCGTTGCACAGCACCCGGGTGTCCCCGAACTCCACCAGTACGGAACCCTCCGCGTGGCGGGTGAAATGGCGGGTAAAACGCACGGGGCGCATCGCGTCGGCTGTTCGGCCACTGGGTCGCATGCTGTGATCCTTGCTAGATTTGAGTGGGGCGCAGTATACGGGCCGCCACCGCCACACGCAGCAGGGATCACCATGGAGGGACGCATGATCACCAGTATGACCGGATTCTCCCGGCACGCGATGAGCCTGGACGCGGGCGTGTTCGACTGGGAGCTGAAGAGCGTCAACCACCGCTATCTCGAGCTGCGTATCCATCTTCCCGATCACCTGCGTTCGCTGGAGGCCGAGGTGCGCAGCCGCCTGAAGGCCCGCCTGGCGCGCGGCAAGGTGGATGCGGTCCTGCGCGACCGTGGCCAGGCCGACAACGCCCCGGAAGCCTTCGATCACGAGCGCGTCCGGGCGCTGATCGGGGCCTGCGCCTCCATCGAGCGCATGATGCCGAACCCGGCGCCGGTCTCGCCGCTGGACGTCCTGCGCTGGCCGGGTGTGCTCCAGGGCAACGCCGATGTCGGCGAGAGCCTCGCGCAGCCCCTGCTGGCGGGCTTCGACGACGCGCTGGAGGCCCTGGTCACGATGCGCACGATCGAGGGCGCGGCCCTGGCCGACGGCATGCGCTCGCGCCTGGACGCACTCGCCGAGCACGCCCGGGCGATTCGCGCGCGGCGCCAGCCGATGCTGGACGAGCAACGCGGCCGCATCCTCGCCCGGATTCACGAGCTGGACCTGAATCTGGATCCGAAGCGTCTGGAGCAGGAAGTCGCCCTGCTGGCCCAGCGCATGGACATTGCCGAGGAGCTGGACCGCATCGACGGCCATGTGGCGGCCGTGCACGAGGTCCTGGATCAGGGCGGCCCCAGCGGGCGGCGGCTCGACTTCCTGATGCAGGAGTTCAACCGCGAGGCCAACACCATCTCGTCGAAGTCGCATGACCTGGAGATCACCCGCGCCACCGTGGAGATGAAGGTCCTGATCGAGCAGCTGCGCGAGCAGGTGCAGAACCTGGAATAGCCCATGCGCCGGTTTCGCCTGCGTCTGGCCATCTCGCGCCAGGAAATGGAGGACTACTACACGGGTCGCGCCGCAGTGGTCTTCGCCCAGGCCGACAGCGGCGAGAGCGTGCAATTCCCCGCCCGGCTGCTGCGCAGCCACCTGGATCAGCGCGGGGTACACGGCGTGTTCGAGCTGGTCACCGACGACGATTACAAGCTGCGCGAGTTTCGCCGTCTCGCGTAACGGGTTTGCCCCCAGGCCCTTGAAAACGCGGGATGTGTCCCTACGTCTATGGGTGAGTCAGATGACACCCGCACAAGGAGGGAACGCCATGACCATGACCCGTTACGAACCGTTCAGCCTGCTCGGCCAACTGTCGCGCGAACTCGGTCGCATGCCGGACATGCCCGGCACCGAGGACTCCGCCGCGACCTCCGACTGGGCCCCCGCGGTGGATATCCGCGAAGAGACCGATGCCTACGTGCTGCATGCCGATATCCCCGGGGTGGACCCGAAGGATATCGAGCTGCACATGGAGAACGGCGTGCTGACCCTGCGCGGCGAACGCAAGCACGACAGCGAAGAGGAGAAGAACGGCTACAAGCGCATCGAACGCGTGCGTGGCACCTTCTTCCGCCGCTTCTCGCTGCCGGATACAGCCGACGCCGAGAACATCTCCGCGCGCAGCGAGAACGGCGTGCTGGAGGTGCGCATTCCGAAGCAGGCCCGCGTGCAGCCGCGCCGGATCCAGATCGAGAGCTGATCCGGCCCCACCGGCCCGGCAGGATATCCCTGACCGGGCGCAACATGGGCGCTGCCCCGGGGGTTCCCGTGGTGGCGCCCGGTTTTTTAGGCCCCGAGGAGGCGCGGTTTCGTGTCTCCCTGGGTGACAGCCGCATCCCGGCTATCATGATCGCCATGACCGCAGGCGGGATCCGGGTGTCACCCGAGGACGCAATCGTTCGAGGAACGCAATGGAATACAAGGACTACTACAAGATCCTCGGTGTGAGCCGCGACGCCAGCCAGGACGAGATCAAGAAGGCCTACCGCAAGCTGGCGCGCAAGTACCATCCGGATGTCAGCAAGGACCCGGACGCCGAGACCCGCATCAAGGAGGTCAATGAGGCCTACGAGGCCCTGGGCGATCCGGAAAAGCGCAAGGCCTACGACCAGCTCGGCTCCAACTGGCGCCAGGGCCAGGACTTCCGCCCGCCGCCCGGCTGGGACGGCTGGAGCCAGCACGGCGGGGCCCGCGGGGGCGCCGGAGCCGGGGCCGACTTCGGCGGCTTCTCGGACTTCTTCGACTCCATCTTTGGTGGCGGCGGCATGGGCGGTGGTCGCCGCCGTGCGGGCGGGGCCGGCTTCAACATGCGCGGGGCCGACCGCGAGGGCCGGGTGGAGATCACTCTGGACCAGGCGCTCAAGGGCACCGAGGTGTCGGTCAACGATGCCGAGGGCCGGGTACAGCGTGTACGCATCCCCGCCGGGGCCCGGGACGGCTCGCGCCTGCGCGTGCGCGGTCAGGGCGACCCGGGGGTCGGCAGTGGCGGCGCCGGCGACCTGCTGCTGGAGATCCGGGTCAAGCCGGACAGCCGCTACACCCTGGACGGCCGCAATCTCTACCGCGAGATCCCGATCACGCCCTGGGAGGCCGCGCTGGGCGCGACCATCGAGGTCCCCACGCCGCATGGCTGGGTCAATCTGAAGGTTCCGGCCGGCTCGCAGTCGGGCAAGCAGATGCGCCTGAAGGGCAAGGGCCTGCCGGGCAAGCCGCCGGGGGATCTCTACCTGAAGCTGATGGTGCAGGTGCCGCCGGAGGAAGAGGCCGGCGACTGGTACCGCAAGATGGCCGAGAAGTCGTCCTTCGCCCCGCGCGCCAATCTGGCGCCCTGATAACCGGAACCCCGTTCGAGGAGCGCCCATGCGTCGGCTTGTTCCCCTCCTGATCCTGGCCCTGACCCTGCTCGGGGCCGCACCGGCCACCGCCCAGCTACCGGCCGCGGTGGACGGCCAGCCGCTGCCATCGCTGGCACCGATGCTCGAACGCACCATCCCCGGCGTGGTCAATATCGCCACCCGCGCCCGCGTGGTGGAATCGGTCAGCCCACTGTTCGACGATCCCTTCTTCCGCCGCTTCTTCGATGTCCCCGAGCGTTCGCGTGAACGCGAGCGCCAGGGCCTGGGCTCCGGGGTCATCGTGGATGCCGGGGCGGGCACCATCCTGACCAACAGCCACGTGATCGCCCGCGCCGACACCATCCTGGTCACGCTCTTTGACGGCCGCCAGTACGAGGCCGAGGTGGTAGGCACCGACCCGGCCACCGATGTCGCCGTGATCCGCATCGACGCGGAGGACCTGCAGGCGATCCCGCTGGCCGACTCCGACGCCCTGCGCGTGGGCGACTTCGTGGTTGCCATCGGCAACCCCTTCGGGCTCGGTCAGACCGTAACCAGCGGCATCGTCAGCGCCCTGGGCCGCAGCGGCCTGGGTGGCGCCGGCTTCGAGGACTTCATCCAGACCGATGCCTCCATCAACCCGGGCAACTCCGGCGGGGCGCTGGTCAACCTGCGCGGCGAACTGGTCGGCATCAACACCGCCATCCTCGCGCGGGGCGGCGGCAACATCGGCATCGGCTTCGCGATTCCCGCCAACATGGCCAGCCAGATCCAGGAGCACCTGCTGGCCGAAGGTCGGGTCGAGCGCGGCGCGCTGGGCGTGGAGATGCAGGACCTCACCCCGGCGCTGGCCCAGGCCTTCGGTCTGGACCTCTCGCAGGGCGCCGTGATCACCCGCGTGGTGCGCGGCTCGGCCGCCGAGCGCGCCGGCCTGGCCCACGGCGACATCGTCCTGCGGGTGGACGGCCAGACGGTGCGCAGCGCGAGCGACCTGCGCAACCGCCTGGGCCTGCTGCGCGCCGGGTCCGAGGTGGATCTGGACATCCTGCGCGACGGGACGGAACGGCAGATCGTCGCGCGACTGGATCGCCCGGAAGAGCGGCGCATCGAGGGGGCGGCCATCCACCCGCGGCTCGACGGCGTACGCCTGTCCGAGACCACAGGAAACGACGGTCGCAGCCGCGTGGCGGTCATCGCGGTGGAGCCCGGCACCGCCGGGGCGCGGGCCGGCCTGCGCCCCGGCGACGTGCTGCTGGCGATCAACCGCCAGCGCATCGAGCGCCTGGCCGACCTGCCGCAGCAACTGGCCGCCCACCAGACCCTGGAACTGCAGCTGCGCCGCGGCAACCAGACCCTCTACCTCACCCTGAGGTAGGTGTGATCACTACCGGCGAGGGCTTTTGTGGGAGCGGGCTTGCCCGCGAATGCTCCTGCCAAAGCCGGACGCGGGCGGGGGCTTCGCGGGCAAGCCCGCTCCCACAAGAATGCTTCCATCGCGCAACCCCCATGTCTCGTCACCCCGGTTCTCCGCTTCGCTGCGGCCGGGATGACGAGGGTGTAGGGACGTATGCGAGCGGGAATCCCGAGGCCCTGGCCCACCCCTGTAGGAGATTCTATGTCTCTCCACAAGGGGTCTTAGGTTGGTAATCGGTCTGATTGTTCATCAGGGCGAAGGCGACGCGGGCCAGCTTGCGAGCCAAGGCATTCAGCGCCTGGGTCGTCGCCAGGCCACGGTCCAGGCAGCGCTGGTAGTAGTCGCTCCAGGCGGGTGTGGACTTGGCCTGCATCGCGGCCAGGTAGAGCAGCCGTCGCAACTCTGGATCGCCCTGTTTGGTGAGTTTGCGCTGCCCCCGTTTTGTGCCGGAGTCGCGGATGCGGACATCCAGCCCCAG